>NZ_JAUBVX010000052.1:0-44373 GCF_036706065.1 Microcoleus sp. A2-C3
TTTTTATTGTCACAATCAATTATTGCATATAATTATATCATAATAAGTGTAGATAATGATTTAGGATTGCTATATATTATTGCCCGAAGATTTGAAAGATGTTTTACAGCAGCAATTTAGCCGCCTATCGGAACTCGAAAAACAAGTCCTCTCCTTGTTGGCGAAAGCAAGCGATGCAATTAATCTCACCCAATTACTAGAAAATAGCCGAATTCCCGCCTCAGATTTGGTAAATGCGCTGCAATCTTTATCGCGGCGCTGCTTGATTGAACAACAAGCAAATTTTTACACGATTTCACCTGTACTGAGGCAATATGCAATAAGACTCGGCGGTTGAAACCGTATGTCCAATCTTAAATACCCCTTTATTTCTTAGTCCCTCTGAACTCGGACATCGTTTTTGTAGATGCGGTTGAAACCGCCGTCTGATCTGTAACTTAATCATATCTAATTTTTATTAATGAGTAATCCCTGTATATGTTATACTAAGGCAGGGCTACTGATTTTTATTCGGAGCATTACGCCCATGATCGTACAAGTTTCAGAACCAATAACAACTCTTAAAGAAGAACGCTTTACTTTACCAGGTTATTATACCTGGGAGCAATTTGAGGCGCTAGAAACCTTAATAGAAAATGCCCCAGGATTGCGAATAACTTATTTAGATGGGTGTGTGGAGTTTATGACACTAGGCGAAGACCACGAACAGATAAAAAGTGTTTTGGCTATATTTATAGGACTTTACTTTTTTGAGAAAGGGATTAATTTCATTCCTGTAGGGAGTGCAACTCGCAGAAACCAGGCAAAAGATGTATCCTTTGAACCTGATGAGTCTTATTATATAGGTTCCAGGAAAGAGCATCCCGATTTAGCCGTGGAAGTAACGATTTCTAGCGGTAGCACAAATAAACTAGCTAAATATCTGCGACTTCGCATCCCAGAAGTTTGGTTTTGGGAAAATAATCAGTTGGCTGTCTATCGGCTGCGCGACGATGATTACGAGCAAGTTTCAAGAAGTGAGTTTTTGCCGGAGTTGGATTTAGAATTGCTGGTACGCTGCGTTTTGATGCCTTCAATAATTGAGGCAAGGACTGAGTTTCTCAATGGAATTCGGCCGCAGTAATTGAGTTAATTAATAGGATTTACGCAATGGACACAATTACTTAGGCAATATACCGCCATAAGACTCGGCGGTTGAAACCGCGGCTACTAGACCTCTTGCAAAAGTCCTTTTAATCAAATTTTGGAACGGGCAAGATGCCCATTCCAAAAGAAAAAAAAAAATTGTGGAATGGGCATCTTGCCCGTCCTAGCTATTTTTGTAAGAGGTCTAATGTATGAACGATCGCGATTGGGAAGCACTCGCTAACCAAATTCACATTGCGATTACAGTAGCAGAATCTTTGCAAGGTAAACTGGTTCGCGTTGTGCGTCCTTCACATTCTTTCCCAATCTAAAATCTAAAATGGTATTAATAGCCCGCTTGCACAAGTTTCTGACGGCGACTGTGGATGAAAAATCCCGATCGCGCACAATATTTTGGTTGACTCTGAGCTTGACATTTGCCGCAATTTATGGTTTGTTAGGCATCCAGCAAGCCTTTAGCGCCGAGTATGTGGTGCAAGACGATGCGAGACAGCACGTTTTCTGGATGATGCGGTTTGTCGATCGCGAATTATTCCCCAACGATTTCATCGCTAACTACTTTCAATCAGTCGCTCCAGCAGGATACAGCACGCTCTACAAAATAGCAGTAACAATTGGCATTCACCCCCTATTATTGCACAAAATATTGCCGCTATTTCTCGGCTTAATCTCCACTTATTACTGTTTTGGACTTTGCCTAGAAATGCTGCCGGTGCCGCTGACTGGATTTATAGCATCTTTGCTGCTAAATCAGCATATCTGGATGACTGACGATTTGGCTTCCGCAACGCCCAGAGCTTTTATTTACCCGATATTTCTCGGCTTTTTATATTATTTATCCCGGAATTCGTTGCTACCATGTTTGGGGGCTATCGCCCTAATCGGACTATTTTACCCTCCTTACGCCTTGGTGGCTGCCGGAATTTTAGTTTTGCGGCTGCTAAGCTGGGAAAACGGCCGTTTGCACTTGTCGGGCGATCGCACAAATTACCTATTTTGCACTACAGGCTTGGGAATAATCTTTTTAGTAATGCTGCCCTATGCCTTAGATAAATCTGAATTTGGCCCGACTTATACCGCAGCCGAAGCCAAGAAAATGGGGGTATTTGCACCAGACGGCAGAAATGCTTTTTTTCGTCCAAATCCGGTAGATTATTGGCTGACTGGTAGGGGCAGCGGGATGTTTCCCAAGTCGCTGTTTACGCCTGTAACTCACTGTGTGGCGCTGTTATTTCCGCTGTTGCTGTTTTGGCGATCGGCCTTTCCCTTAGCGAGTCGCATTACTAGCAAAATCTGGCTGTTACTTCAGCTATTTTTAGGATCATCGGTGATGTTTTTAGCGGCTCACGCCACCATTTTTAAGCTTTATCAACCTGGACGCTATACTGCGTATAGTTTGCGATTTATTATTGTGTCGATAAGTGCGATCGTCCTAACGTTAATTATCGATGGAATCTGTAATTGGGCATTAACCACCGAAACAAAATTTCACTTCAAAAATTTAGTTGTACTAATTACCACAGCCATAATCCTTGTTGCCGTTGTTTTTTATCCCTGCTTTGTTGAAAAGTTTCCTATAGTCGGGTATATAGAAGGTAAAATGCCCAGTTTGTACAGTTTTTTTCAGCAACAACCTAAAGATATTCTGATTGCTTCGATCGCCTCCGAAGCCGACAACATACCGACTTTTAGCCAGCGTTCTGTTTTGGTGGCAAAGGAATATTCAGTGCCGTATCAAAAAGGCTATTATAGCAGATTTCGGCAGCGAGTTAGCGATTTAATTCGCGCTCAATATACGGACGATCGGGCTGTTTTGCAAAACTTTATTAACAGCTATGGAATTGATTTTTGGATGCTCACTCGGAATGCTTTGACTCTGAAGTATGTAGAAGATTACGGCTGGATGGATGACTTTGATGCGACACCGGAGGCGATGCTTGCTCTCAAACAAGGGAAAATTCCCGCACTAGCTCCAGCAATGACAAGTTGTGCTGTTTTTCAGAATGAAACTGTAGTAGTTTTGGAGGCATCTTGTATTGTGAAAATGACTAAAAATTGAGTTTGTAGGGTGCGCAATGCGCACCAGTTGACTTAGACACCGGTGCGCAGTGCACTACAAATTATTCAATTTTACAATCTCAAATCGAATTACTGCTGTGTAGGGGCAATCCCCCCTGCGGTTGTTGCTCCTGATGGGTGATATTACGGATATCCTGCAAGTAAATAATCTGCGAAATTAAAGGTGAATATAGATCCGGGGTCAGCTTAGTAGAGAATGAAAAGTACACAAAGGCCCGATCACAAATTATCCATACAGCAAAAACATGGCAACACTTTACGTTAACCCGCAAACAGGCAGCGATGCAGCCGCCGGCAGCCAATCGGCTCCCTTGAAAACGATCGCCCGCGCGATCGCCCGCGCTGCATCGGGAACAATTATTCAGCTAGCACCGGGAACTTACAGCGCAGCCAGCGGCGAACAATTCCCCTTAGAAATTCCCTCTGGAGTCAAAGTTATCGGTAGCGAAACTAACAAAGGAAGCGGCACTCTGATTCAAGGAAGCGGCAAATTTGTCAGTCCCACCGCAGCCAGTCAAAATATCACCATATTGCTAGAAACCGATGCCGAATTACGCGGCGTAACTGTGACTAATTTGGAGAGTCGCGGCACCGGAGTCTGGATTGAGTCAACTGCTCCCACAGTGGCTAACTGCACTTTCACACTTTGCAAGCGCGAAGGTGTTTTTATCACAGGTTCGGCGAATCCTGCGATTCTCGACAACAGATTTGTACAAAACTCGGCTGCTGGGGTAATCGTGGCGGAAACTGCTAAAGGCGTACTGCGGCGCAATGTTTTTCAAAATACTGGTTTCGGCATTTCTCTGCAAGACAAATCTGCTCCTTTGATTGTTGATAACCAAATTTTGGAAAATCGCTCCGGTATTGTTTTATCAGGGGAATCTAAGCCCGTTGTGCGGAAGAATCGCATTGAAAAAAATACCGAAGACGGTTTGACTGCTGTGGGGAAATCGCTGCCAGATCTTGGTACGGCTCAAGATTTGGGGGGGAATATTTTTGCGAATAATGGCGAATTTGATTTGCAAAATGCGACTACTGCTAAGATTTTTGCACTGGGAAATCAGCTCAATCCTTCGCGAGTAAAAGGTTTATTTGAGCTGGGAAATGTGACGCCAACTCCAACTCCAACTCCGACTCCAACTCCAACTCCGACTCCAACTCCTGGGGGCGTAAAGTTTAGCGATATCAGCACGCACTGGGCTAAGGATTTTATCGATCGCCTCGCTAAGATGAATATTGTCAGCGGGTTTCCCGACGGCACTTTTAAACCTGATCAGAGTTTAACTAGAGCTCAGTATGCAGCGTTGCTGGCGAGGGCGTTTGACTTGCAGCCGCGCCGTGAAGCGACGGTGTTTAAGGATGTGGCGGCGGATTTTTGGGCGCAAAGTGCGATCGTCAAAGCGAATCGAGGTGGGTTTTTGGTTGGATATCCCGATCGCACGTTTCGCCCGGAACAGAATTTGACTAGAGCTCAGGCGATCGTATCATTGGTAAATGGCTTGCAGTTTACGGGCGGCAATCCTAATTCTTTGAGCGTTTATGCCGATCGGGCTTTAATTCCGAGTTTTGCCACCGACGAGATCGCAACCGCCACAGAGCGCAAAATCGTAGTCAACTATCCCGCGCGCGACAAGCTTTCCCCCGCCCGCGACATCACCCGTGGCGAGATATCCGCCCTCGTCTACCAAACTCTCGTAGCCACAAACCGGGCACAACCCATTAACTCTCCCTACATCGTCTAAGGCAATTGGGAGAAAGGGGACAAGGCAGAGTTGCAATCAACCTCTCTCCTCCTCCCAAGTCTTGACTTCCGAGTGTCCAAATCGTTTTATAGAGAATACCCTGAAAACCCTGTGACTTTAGTCCAGGGATGAAAGGGCGTCGCAGGATTTATCCTGCCTATTAAATATACCAATTGCACAAATATCTGGCAAGTGTGCTATCATCAAATGAGTCAAAAGTTGCGAATTTTGAGAAATCAAGTATCTAGCTTAACAGCAGTACGGATGCTCAAAACAATTAATCACAACTAATACTAAGATTCTGAGCCTATTAAATCGTCAGTAATAGACGTTAAAAACCTACCCCCGGACTGGAGGAAAGTCACGACTGAGGAGCTAGTTGTAAGACTAGGATAGCAGACCGCCATTTGGCAAAAGGATTGCGCCCGGAAACCCTAGCAATAGGGATATTAAGGCTGAAAAGTCTTAAGAATCCCCGTCGCTTTAGCGCGGGGAGTGTCAAGATTAAAACATTAAGAAATTAAGCAATTTTTAAGGTTCAACTCTCAGATTATGGCTAAAATTCAATTCTCCCGCGGTATAGACGAAGATACTGTGCCTGAAGTCCGCCTAACCCGTTCTAAAAGCGGAGCTCAAGGCACTGCGACGTTTATCTTTGAAAATCCCAAATCTCTGAGCAACGATAGTACCCAAGATATTACTGGAATGTACATGATGGACGAAGAAGGGGAACTTGTGACTCGCGAAGTTAAGGCTAAGTTCATCAACGGTCAACCTGCGGGTTTGGAAGCTCTTTATCTCATGAAAACTGCCGATGAATGGGAACGCTTTATGCGTTTCATGGAACGCTACTCGGAAGCAAACGGCTTAGGATTTAACAAGGCATAATGGGTGGTTGGTAATTGGTAATTGGTGATTGGTAAGGAAGCCGATCGCCAGTTGCTGGTTGCCGATTACTTACGACGAGAAACTATGACGCAAATTCCTCACCCCGATTCATCTAAAATAACCGTCAATTGTGCTATCATGACTGTTAGCGATACGCGATCTCCTGACACAGACAATAGCGGTTTGTTAACAAAAAAGTTGCTAAAAGATGCCGGTCACTCTGTGGTAGCTTACACTGTTGTTAAAGATGATGCCGCAAAAATTGTATTGCAAATGCAGGCGTTTTCCCAGCGCGAAGATGTGGATGCGATTATTTTGAGTGGCGGGACGGGTATTTCTCCACGAGATACTACTTACGATGTGATGGAGAGTTTGCTGGACAGGATTTTACCGGGATTTGGGGAGATCTTTCGGTATTTGAGTTATCAAGAAATTGGTTCGAGGGCGATCGCATCTCGCGCCGTTGCAGGCGTGTATCAAGGTAAGTTAGTCTTTTCTCTTCCTGGCTCTAGCAATGGCGTAAAACTAGCTGTGGAAAAGTTGATTTTACCAGAATTAGTTCACTTGGTCAAGCAGTTGCGGGGAAGTTAAGGGCGATCGAGCTTTTTTAACTGAGGGGAGAGATTGGCAGTCGATCGAGCTTTTAGTCGATCGACCACTTTCTGCTAAGTTAAGGGCGATCGGCTAGACTTCGATTTTATAGTTGAGTTGATGCTCGTCGCCGGGCAAACCTCGAAAACCCCAATTGTGCTTGGGATTCTCAAAAATCGTGATTTCTAAATCCTGTGGGGAAATTCCAAAGGGCTGTAATCGCTCAAACATTAAACGAATCAACTGCTTTTTTATCTCACCACTGCGTCCTGTAATCATGCTCACCTCAATGATAGTGTAACGTTCTGTGCGCCCTGTAGGATAAAAAAAATCAGAGGAGTCGAACAGAAAGAATCGATGTGAACGTTTATCGGGTGGATATTGGAGTGCATCTACGACACAGGAATTAATAACATCAGAGAGTTGCGGCTTAATGGGATCGAGATACTGTCTCAAGCCGGAGATTTTAACCTGTACCATAATTCAATGTATGACAACAACTATCTATTAAAACCTAATTGCCTCGCATTAATTTGCCGATTGCACATAAATTTCAGAGTGCAACTAAGTTGGTAGTGAGGACTGAAGTCCTCATAGTTTTATGTTTTACGAAGACTGAAGTCCTCAATACCAACCTAGATCAAACATCATGCTATGAAAATCCCAGCAACTTTATCTTCATTCATAGTCATGCGTGCCACAAATTCATCTCCACCATCTGCAAAACTTAGCTTCCACAAATAAACCTGCAAACCATCTTGTGTCAACTCACCAAAATAACTAATTGAATAGCCGTTTTGCAGACGATAACCGAGTTCATCACTAACATGATCGAACATTTCTTGTGTAATGCCGGCTTTGTAACCTGCATCGCCCACGGTGGTAAACAGCTCGTAATTTTTTGAGGCAGTGGCATCCAAAATAACCTGCAAACAATCAATGACGTTTTGAGGAGGGGCTGTCGGGTTCATGATGATGTCCTTTATTTAGAGTTCTATCAAAATGATCTAGCTTAGCTAAGATTGCTGTCTAAGTATTAATTCTACTACATTTGCGATCGAATCCAGTTTGGCATCGTCATTGACGCGCAAAAGTTTTTACACATCAACCTTTACTTAAATAGAGTAGGACACGGCAATGCCATGTCCTAACCCAGCATCTGTAATTCAGTCAACTGAAAACCGCTATATCGCCTCAGCAACAATAGTCCGATGTCGGAGAGTATTGCGAGTGATTGTCGGCGCTGCAAAACCAGAATCTACCAAAGCCTGCTCAATATCCAACCCAAAATACTGATCCAAATAAGGCTCCGTACTCTTGAGCAAAGTCAAAATATAAGGAGGCATTTTGGCATAAACTTCCGACTGAGGATTCATATCCATAATTGTCAAATGTCCGCCAGCGCGAAGCAAACGCCGAGCTTCCCGAAATATTTCTTTAGTAGCTTTCTGCGGCAATTCATGACAAACTAAACAAATAGAAACCAAATCAAAACGACGCGCAGTCAAACCAGTAGATTCAGCAGCAGCGTGAAGCCAAGTCGGAGATTTTTGATTGGGAAATTCAGATTTTCGTTGTTGGGAACGGTATTGAGCAACTGCCAAAAAATAAGGCGACAAATCCACCCCAGTCATCTTTGCTTCCGGGTAAACATCCCCAAGCGCAAACGTACTCATTCCCACACTGCATCCCAAATCCACAATATCTTGGGGTGCTTTGCCAATTTTAGCTTTGACAATTTCGTGATAACTGGCGCGGAGTTTCGCATCACCATCTGCACCCGCTTCGGGCCAAATTCCCGCATGAACTGCACGGGCTGCAACTTCAACTTCTGTCGCAGCTTCCCAACTCATATTACCTTTTTCGTAAGCGTGGAATGAAGTTAGATAATATTTTGGGTAAACCAGATTGGGATTTTCTACGCTGAGCAATTCTGCATCCCAATTGCGGGCCAAAAGTGCTTGCGCTTCTTGTCGCCAATGCACTCCGATTCTTTCAGCTCTTTTGATCATCATTTCCCGCGCTTGGTGCTTGGCTAGGGCGGCCAAAGGCTTGATGGAGAGTACGCCATTTACTAAACGCGAGGCTAATCCCGGAGTTTTGTTAACTGCAACAGTCATATTTTATATTTTTCTGTTTTGCGCTATCTACTATAACATATATATGTCATTTTTCGTGATTTGAGACAATGAAATTTTACAAGCTTCGTAGTGAGGACTTTAGTTCTTTTTTGGATGCTGACTCGCATTCCTCACTGCAAGCCAATCTGACTATGAGCATTAGATCTCATCTGAGATTACCGGAAAATCTGGAATCGGATTTGGGGGAGTTGGAGTATTGGGAAGAACACTATCAAATATGGTTATTTAGGAGTTTGTCGTGAGCAAATCAATTGTGGAATTGGTTGACAATTTGCCGGATTCTGGGATTACTGTGATGATGCTCAAATCCCTGGATTTTGTGGTTCCGGGGGAGTGGAATAATCTATCTGGTTTTGATCATACTATTCGATCGCTCACAGGGGAAACCGATCGCGCTTTAGTGGAAAAAATTCGCGCCAGGGCGATCGAGCTTTACGCCAACTCCAACGAGCCCTATCAAGACGCAGTCAAGCTTTACCAGCTTGCAGACAGCGCCGACAGTGCCTTGGGTGCCACCGCTATGGCGAATAAAATCGGCGAAAAAATCGGCTTTCTCTCCTTCATGAGCCGCCTGACTCCCAAGGCTGACACCACTCAAACGATCGACTTATGCGTCAAAGTGGCGATCGAACTCATAGTCTTTTGCAAACTTAACAATATTTCCCTTGACAACGTGGGAAGCTTTGCCAATCATTTATCACAATACAAAGACGAATCTCTGATGCGGATGGCTGCATTAGTATGCGCTGACGGTTTAATTCCCCTCGGCCCGGACTTCCTTAGAGTAGCGCAAAACACCATAGGCGGTTTAAATCCTTCAACCTTGCAGCAAAACTCAACATTCCAAAACATCAGCAACCTAATTCCCGGCGCAAATAACGCCCAAAAATTCGGATTCATCACAACAACCTTCGCCTCAGCCCAAGGTTGGATGAACAATTTAGTGGTATCTCGTGGCTTAACTCCCGCCACAGTTTTAGGCAACCTCAAGCAATACGTCGATGTTACCGATGACAAATTGGATTATGTCGCCGCATTTTTGGACATGACTACCAATTATTATGAACATACCGGAATTCAGACAGTTGCTCGCCAATTGATCGATCGCGCTTACGCCGAAACATTATTCCCCCGAATGTAAGTTGCCGAGATAAATCAAATGCGAGGAGCTATTTCATGCACCTCGCATTCCCCGGATTGCTTATTATACCTCTTACAAAAATAGCTGGACAGGCAAGAGGCTTGTCCCGAAAAAATATTTATTTTTTCTTGTGGGATGGGCATCTTGCCCGTCCCAAAATTAGAGCAACGCACTAGCAATTAAAGTCAAAAATTCAAGCAAAAACAACAGTCCGATTACCATAAATTAAAACACGATTTTGTAAATGATATCGCACCGCCCTTGCCAAAACAACCCTTTCTAAATCTTTACCTTTACGAACTAAATCAGACACTTCATCGCGGTGACTCACACGCACAACATCTTGCTCAATAATCGGCCCTGCATCTAAATCAGGTGTCACATAATGGGCAGTTGCACCAATAATTTTCACTCCTCTTTCATAAGCCCTTTCGTAGGGATTTGCCCCGACAAAAGCTGGCAAAAATGAATGGTGAATATTAATCACAGTGGGAAACTTCACCATAAAGTCTTGACTCAAAATTTGCATATATTTCGCCAAAACCACCAAGTCAATATTATAATCTTTAAGAATTTCTAACTGTTGTGCTTCTTGAATAGCTTTATTATCTTTAGTAATGGGAATATACTCAAAGTCGATACCATATTGTGCAGCAATCGGCTTTAAATTTTCATGATTACTGATAATCAGCGGAATTTCACCCCGGATTTCTTGAGAACGTTGTCGCCAAATCAAGTCTAATAAACAATGATCTTGACGACTTACCCAGAGCGCAATCCGTCGCACTTTATGGGAAAAATGTAATTGCCAATCTGCTTGTAAATCCTTGGCAAGTTCACTAAAAGCAGGTGTGATTTCTTCGATATTTAAGTCAAAACCGTCTAATTGCCATTCCAGACGACTTAAAAATAATCCGGCGGTAAAATCTGTATGGTGATCGGCGTGGATAATATTGCCATTATGGGAGGCGATAAAATTAGCCAGTAAGGCGACAAGTCCTTTGCGATCGGGACAGGAAATTAAAAGAGTTGCAGTAGGGCTAGTCATGGTATAATAAAAAAAATTTTGAGTTTTGAATTTTCACTTAATTATATCATTATCATCGTGATATGGCGATCGCAAATCATTAGTGAAAACAGATCAACCCAGTTTTCCACGTGCAGAACTAAATCAAGTCAAAATCCTGCACATCTTCGCTAAAAGTCCTGACTGTTAACTCCTTCCCTAAATCCTGAGCTAGTAAATCGATACCGTCAATAACTTGATTTGGCTCTGCAATACTCAAAACCTCATAACACTTTTCCCGATATTCAGGACGTTCTTGGAAATACTGAATCGATCGCCCTAGCGGCTGCATAACTTGATAAGCAGCTTCAGCTTTGTCGATCGCCTCTTGAGGAATAGCACTCGCCAACCTGAGCATTGCCAAATCGATTAAATCTCTCGAATTTACCCGATCGCTAGGCCATCGATCCGCATTAGCCAACAATTTTTCCGCAAAAATATCGACTAAATTCAAACAAGGAACAGGCGACCAACTTGGATAAATCGGTTCACCAAACTCAATTCGTCCTTCACAAACCATCTCAAACTTAATCGTTGTCCCCTCCACAATCACCGGAAATCTGATACCGTACTGGTTCGTTTGAATGTCCTGCGGCAAAAAAATGCCGCTGCGCCCCGAAAAAATCGCATCATAGCCGCCTTCAGCAACTTGACGGCGCAGCAAACGGTAGCCACCATCCATCGGACACATAAAATCAATATCCTTACTCAACCGATATTCCCCTTGCTGCATACTTACCAGCGTTCCGCCGCCAAAGTAAGCGCGACATTCCTGTAGAAATTCTACGTTTAACAGGCTGAGTACAGTTAAGATTTTTTGATGGAATTCGTGTTTAAAGGTAGATCGATCAATCACGTTATTTTCTGAAGTTTCTGGCGAGGGACAAATCCTATCAAGTTCCGCCACCAACCAAGACTGATAATATTGGCTGATTTCTGTAATAAAAGACAGTTCCTCCGAGCTAGGTTTTCCCAAAACTCCCCAATAATCCCAGCCCGATTCGTAGCGGCACAGCATTTCTTTGAGAGTCAAATGTTTGACATCAGCAATTTGCCAGCAGATAGCCTGAAGAAATGGGAGATGTGCGGGAATTTTAAATGCGGCTTGCACTTCTTCTTTGTTCATAAATTTTTTCTTTTTTAATGAACCACAGAGGGCGCAGAGAGCGCAGAGGAGCGAGAAGAGAGAAAAGACAAGAAGACAGGGCGGTTGAAACCGCGTCTATACAAACAAAACCCGCCTCCGCGGGTTGAAGACCATGCGGATAAAATTGCGTTATTTTATTAAGGGAGCGGAGGCGGCCATCGTTTGTGTAGGGGCGGTTTTAACCGCCATCTTATCTAAAAACGCAGGATTTAATGACCCGCCAAAATCTCTTCAAGTGCTAATTTCAGCGTCGGATACTGATAGTGAAAACCGCTAGCCAAAGTTTGTTTAGGCAAAACTTTCTGCCCTTCCAAAACAACTTTAGCACCATCTCCCAGCAGCAATTCTAAAGCAAAACTTGGCACCGGCAACCAAGAAGGCCGACTTAAAACTGCCCCTAAAGTTTCGCACAATTCATTCATCCGCACTGGATTCGGTGCTGTCGCATTCAAAACGCCTTCAACTTGCGGATTTTGCAAGGTGTACAAAATTAAATCGACCACATCCTCGCGATGAACCCAAGAAAACCACTGTTTTCCTGTCCCAATTGGGCCGCCTGCAAATAGTTTAAAAGCCGGCAGCATTTTAGCCAACGCGCCTCCCATTCCCAAAACTATCCCCAGCCGCAAAATTGCTAGCCTTGTGCCCGCATTTTTTGCAGGTTGCGCCGCTGCTTCCCACTCTTTGCAAACTGTTGCTAAAAAATCGTTTCCCGCAGGGCTGTTTTCATCAAACTCGGCCGTTTCGCTGGTGCCGTAATAGCCGATCGCCGATGCGCTCACAAATACCGATGGTTTAGGATTAGCATTGACGATCGCCTCTACCAATTTTTCCGTCGTCAGTTTGCGACTGTCCAAAATCGCCCGCTGGCGCGCCTCCGTCCACCTTTCCTCCGCAATCGGCACCCCAGCTAAATTGACAACAGCGTCGCAGCCCGCGATCGAGTTTTGCCAATCACCAGACTCCGCCGGAGTGTAGGCGACAACTTCCAAATTCGGATAAGCTGAAGCCGGAAAAACTCGCCCAGCCTTCGCCGCATCCCTGCTCAAAACCACCACTTGATGTCCCGCAGCTTGCAGTTTCTCCACCAGCCGGCTACCTACAAATCCCGTTGCTCCCGCGATCGCTACTTTCATCTTCCTTCCCGCACTTCATATCAACAGCAGTTTACACGATCGCCCAAACCCGTTTTAAATTCTACAAAAATAAACAGCAAGCTCGATCGGCTCACCACAAGCCAAGTCTATCTAGTTAAACTGATATGGGACGCGAGGAACACAAACCATGCCTGCAAAAAAATCAAAGCTTCTAATTGCTGCCTCCATCGTCGCAGCAGGTAGCGCTGCGGTCTACTTTTACTTCCAGGGTTTGAGCCAACAAGTCTCCAACCCCCAAGAAAGCGCCAAAGTTATACCAGACGAAGCAACGATGGCCGCCTTCATCTCCCCCAATCCCCAAGCGCTGTCCCAGTTGCAGCAATTTGGCACCCAGGGCGCTCAAAAGTTGGTCGGTCAGGGTTTGAAGACCTTTCAAGAACAAAGCTTGGCAGGCACTCAAATCGACTTTGAGAGGGACTTAAAGCCTTGGCTGGGGGGGGTGATGGTCGCTTTGTTGCCGCCGGATGCTGGGGCAACAACCGAGGCTCCTAAGCTGCTGGTTGTAGTCAGCGTCAAAAATAAAATTAGCGCTTGGAATTTTGCGAATAAATTAAAATCTCAGCAAGGTGCAACAATTCAAGAAACTGAGTATAAAGGAGTGAAAATTTCGGAAATTGCAGAGCCAACCGGCAAGCGCTACAGTGTGGCTTTGCTAAATGACCAATTAGTCATGGCTCCTTTGAGAAAACCTGTGGAATTGGCGATCGATACTTTTAAAGGAGCACCCTCCCTCGCCACGCAGCAGAGTACAACTAAGTTTTTTTCCGAGAGTGCTGGGGTCAAGAATCCGATCGCAACTATTTACATTGCTAACTATCCTGCCGCCATGCAGCAATTGAAAGCTAATTTACCAGATGATTTTCAGTTGCCTTCGACAGTGCTTTCCCAGTTCAAACAAGTTAAGTCTTTGGTAGCGGGAATTGGGGCGGACAGTTCGGGATTGAGAATCAAAACTATCGCTCAGTTAGACCCTAAATTCGTGCAGCAAAAGCCGCAAGTCGCATCGAAATTGTTACCCAGATTTCCCGGTGAAACCATTGCTGTAATAGGTGGCAATGGCATTAATCAATTTTGGTCGCAGGCGACGACAGAGGCAAAAGATAGCCCCGAAGTAGACAGGGGAATTCAGCAGGTGAGGAGTAGTTTTAAACGGTTGGATTTGGATGCGGATCGCGATGTTTTTGGATGGATGAATGGGGAATTTGCGATCGGGGCGATCGGTTCGGATCAAGGTATTTTGTCTCAGTTGGGGATGGGGGCGGCGATGATTTTTGAAACGAGCGATCGCCCCGCAGCGGAAGCCACCCTGAAAAAACTCGATGCGATCGCCAAAAGCAATCCCACAGTCAGCGTCGCCCCCAGACAAGTCCAAGGAAAAGAAGTTACAGAGTGGACAATACCGCAGCAAGGCACTTTATTCGGGCACGGTTGGCTGAATGAAAATTCTGTGTTTGTCGCTTTCGGCGGCCCTTTAGTCGATGTCATCACGACAACGCCACCGCAACCGCTAAGCAGCAGTGCGAGTTTTCAGGCGATCGCCACTTCTTTACCGCAAGCCAACCAAGGTTACTTTTACATAGATATGGAAAAAGCCATGTCTTGGGCTAACCGTTATTTACTCGCAGTACAGCCCAATTTAGTTTCGCCACCAGTCGCTGATTTGCTCAATTCTCTCCGAGGAGTCAGCGTAGCCACAACTTCGACAGAACCGACAACTGCTCAGCTTGAAATGCTGTTTGCCTTAAAATCTCACAATTAGGCGATCGGGAATTGGTAATTGGCGATCGGTAATTGGTAATTGGTAATTGATAATTAATAATTGGTAATTGGGAATCGGTAATCGGGAATCGGTAATTGGTAATTTTTCTATCCGTTAAATCCGTTACAAAATCCGTTGCCGAACTTCTATCCATTACATCCGTTAAATCCGTTACAAAATTCGTTGCCGAACTTCTTCCTTCTGACTACTGACTACTGACTACTGACTACTGACTACTGACTACTGACTACTGACTACTGACTACTGACTACTGACAAAAAAAAGATGCTGCCTCTCAATCGAGGGCAGCTACTTTAGTAAAGCATTTTAATGTCTCTCAAAACTTCAGGATTAACCTTCAGACATTCCCGATTTATTTGGCAATTGCAAATCATCAGGATCTACATAATGACAAACTGCTTTGTCCATGCAAATCAAGGCCCAGCCGGATTTATCTATGCTCATCAACTTGTAAGAAGCGGGCTGAATAAAGAAACCTTTGTGGTTGCGGGTTGCTGGTTTGATGTTAACGTGGCTGTCGTTGCTCATATCGTTACAACTCCTAGTATTTGTGGTAGTCAAGTCTGAAAACCGCTGTGCCGGTTTGTCGATCGTCTAAGTTTTCAAATACTAGCACTGCCTTTCTGAGTTTTACATAAAGTTATTTATTGATTTATTACGAAATTGTAATAAATTCCAAAGCCGATTTCGTTGATCCCCGACACAAAATCGACTTTTTTACGCGGTTACGGCTCCATAAGCCACTGTTTAACGCGGGCGAGGCTCTTCCAGTCCGGTTTTCGGCTTAGTCCTTCTTCAAAATTCTTTTTAACTTCGTCGAACAACTCATCGGAAGCCATCAGGAGTTGCTGAGCGACTTCTACGTGGGGGCGCACCCCTTTTTCTTTGAGATCGAGGATCGCGATTGCTAGGTTGATGCGAGCTTGGGGGTCGTGAGGGTTCAATTTAACGGCGGTTTTCGCTGCCTTTTGAGCCGATGTGGGTTTATTTTCCAGCAGGTAAAGCCAGGAGAGGCTAGCCCAGGCATTGCCATTTTTGGGGGATTTCTCGCACAATTCTTTGAACACGGGGATCAGATTAGCAGGGGCTTCGCCAGCTTGATAGCGATCGAAACCGTCTTTAAACATTTCTTCAGGGGTCATTCGATTTTGGATTTTGGATTTTGGATTTTAGATTGACTGAAAGCATCCGTGCGGGACACCAGAAGTCAATCTGATGTTCTGCAATTTTGGATTTTGGATTCAATAATTGCTCGAAAGCATTGGGTAGGGGACAAAGGAAGTCAATCCGAGGCTAATGATCGATCGCGCTATTGTCAGCGAATTCTCACCAACGCCGGTTGAGACCAATTACCAATGCCCCAGACCCATGTCCCAAGCAATTTTCCCATTTAAGCAGAAAAAGAACTGCCGCAGCCGCAAGTTTGAGTGGCGTTGGGGTTGGTGAACTTAAAGCCGCCGCCGATCATGGAATCGCTGAAGTCGAGCACCAAACCGTAGAGATAAAGAATGCTCTTGCGATCGCACACTACCTGAAAACCCTCGTAGTCAAACACTTCATCATCAGATTTCACAGTGCTGGGGTCTGCGAAATCCATCACGTAAGACATACCAGAACAGCCACCCTGGCGCACCCCTACCCGCAAGCAGAGGTCTTTACCTTGTTTTTCTCGAAGAGCTAAAACTTGACGAACAGCAGAGTCCGTCATTTGAATGCCCCGCTGTTGGGAAATTGCTTGAGTCATAATTTGTCGAACTCCTGAGACTGTCCAATGCTAAGAGTTTAATCTTATTCATCCATTGTACAGGGCAGAAGGAAGTCATTAGTCATTAGTCATCAGTCATCAGCCAGTAAATAGTCAACTGCCAACTCTCAACTGCCAACTCTCAACTGCCAACTGCCAACTCTCAACTCTCAACTGCCCACTGAAGGCAGAATTTTGAGTTTTAAATTTTTAATTCCCGCAGCGCCTTCCCAGCTCGATGTCCTCTCCCCCCATAGGGTTTATGATTGAGAAGCAGCGGTTGACCCTTTGTGGCACCGCAACAATGCTTCACCCAACGGGCTTACTCTATGGCAGCGCTGAATCGCTCTACTTTTCGTCGGCTACAAAACTTACCTCAAATTCCCAGCGTGTGGGAGGGCGATCGCCGACCGTTATCTAATGCTGACTCCCACATGATGCTAGAGGACGACGACGATCCAGAAGCCGGTGGCGAGTGCATTCTCTGGGTGGATGGCTCTGAAGGCATCGTCAGGGCTATGGACATGGTTGGCCCAGATGCCGGCCCAGAGGCGATCGTCCGGGCTCTGCTGCGGGCAATGGAACATCCCCAAAGTCCGGCTCCCGCAGTCCGCCCCCAAAAAATCGTAGTTAAAAACCGAGAAATTCAATTTTATCTGCGGGGCGTACTTCAAGATTTAGGGATTTCCATTGACTACGTACCGGAATTGCCCCTAATTGATGAAATATTTCGGGGCATGGAAGAAGTCGCTGTCAATCGGCCTCCCGAATTACCGCCTGAGTACGCCGAAGTTCTAATGGAAAAAGCTGCTCAAATTTGGCACGATGCTCCGTGGCGGACTTTGAGCGAACACCAAATTATATCGATTGAAATCAATCAATGGGATGTCGCCAGCCTCTACGTGTCCGTATTGGGCCAAGGCAGAATGGATTACGGAGTTTTGCTGTACCGCTCTCTAGAATCCTTGAAGCGGTTTCGAGAGCGAGTCGTCAATGATGACTCTTTTGAAGATTTAGAACAGGCTTTCTTAGGACAGGACTGTTTGTTTCTCACCTTTGAAAGTGCCGGCGATTTTGATGAAGATGACGAAGAAGACGAAATTGATTTAGCCGATTTGCCTCCATCGGAAATTGAACCGAATTTTGGCAACCTCCATCCTTTAGAAGGATTGCGATCGATTCTTTACGAAGAAGAAGCCCTGACGATGTTAGTTGCTCTCGAAGCATTTCACCGCTTTTTCCGCAACGGCCGCCGGAAATTGGGAGCAGATACATTTCCCACTCTCAGCAGTCGCTACCGCATCCCAATTCCACAGTCAGACGGAGAAATTCAACAAATCTCCGTTAAAGTTTCGACTATGCCCGAAGTATCTGACGAATTATTACAGATGCTTGGTGACGATGATGAGGACGATGATGATGATGATGACTTTGAAACGCCGTTGCTGCGGGACGATTTGGTACCGCCGAATTCATTTTTGAGTCTGGGCGCAGTACCTTGGGATACGATAGACTTTCTGCGCGAAAATGTCCAATTTCACCAAGGTGCAGAAGGTGATATTAATGCCGCCGGAGATGGTTTGCCAATAATCATGATTCAAACTTCTCATCCGAAAGCGAAAACTATGATTCAGGATTTGAAAGAAGCTGGAGGGGTGAAGGCAATTGGTTTTAATCCGGGCGAAAATCCTTTTCAGGAGGAGGAATACGACTTGGGTATTTTGCAAACTAAAAATGGGGATTTGTATCTGTTTGGGGAGTTTAATGAAAATGATCCCGTCCATAAGGAAGCTCGCAAGAAGTGGGATCGACGTTGCAAATCAACTAATGGTTGGTGCGGTTTGATTATTGCTAAAGGGTTGATGGGTGCTTCTCGTGGTCAGCCTCAGCTTAAGGATATGATCGCTTTGCTGGAGGTACGCTGGGTGTCGGCTAAAGATTTGGGAATTGGGCCGCTTCAGTTGATGCCGATGTTTTAAACGAAGGAAGAAGGAAGAGGGAAGAAGGAAGAAGGAAGAGGGAAGATGTAAAAGTAATATGTAAGGTGCTCTTCGGCGCACCCTACTTGTTGAATTATTCAGGAGAATTATTATGTCAAATTCTACTCAAAAGTGAGAAGTGTTGGTCGCCCTTGACGCCGAATTCGCTGACAAAATAGACCAGCTTACTGATAATTGGACGGAGGCGATCGAACAAGCTCTCCGTCTCTGGTACGCTAAGCAAATAGAAGATAAGTTGCGGAAATTTTATCTAAACCGCAGTCAAGAAGATATTGACTTTGAAGAAGAATGGGCAACATTTGCCGAGGAACAAATGGAAGAAATTTTAAGAGAGGAAGGTCTTTGATACAATGACAGAAGCTTATCCGCAACAAGGCGAAGTTTATATCTTGTGAGAGCTTTGCGAGCAATAGAAGATACTAAAAAACGTCCTGTTGCTGTCGTTTCCATAAATAGTCGCAATGAATTGAGCCGTACTGTACTGATTGTGCCTTTTACTAGCGATTTGAGCGGGGGGGAAACTCCGACTCAGATTTTGATTGCTGCCGGGGTAGGAGGGTTAGAATCGGACTCACTCGCCGTCTGCGAGCAAATTCTAGCAGTCCAAAAGACTTATCTGGAACAAGGCCCTTACGGTGAAATTAGTGCGGATTTTTTAGGGAGAATTCAGAGAGGGGTACAAGTGGCGATCGGCATTTACGCACTTTGAATGTTTCGGAAATTCTAAAATTTGTTACAATCTGTAAAAATACTGGAAAGGATAGGTAAAATGCGGGTTGCGATCGCAGGTGCGGGACTGGCTGGAATGACCACAGCAGTCGATTTAGTGGATGCTGGCCACGAAGTAGAAATTTTTGAATCCCGCCCCTTTGTCGGCGGCAAAGTCGGCAGTTGGGTAGATCCAGACGGCAATCACGTTGAAATGGGTTTGCACGTCTTCTTCGGCTGCTATTATAACTTATTTGCTCTGATGAAAAAAGTGGGAGCTTTTGACGATTTGCTCCTCAAAGATCACGTCCACACTTTTATCAATCGAGGCGGCGAAATCGGTTCTTTAGATTTTCGCTTTCCCGTGGGTGCTCCTTTGCACGGTTTGAAGGCATTTTTTACTACATCCCAGCTAACCGTACAAGACAAAATCCAAAATTCGATCGCCCTGGGAACTAGCCCGATCGTCCGTGGTTTGATAGACTTTGACGGGGCTATGAAAACGATCCGCAATTTAGATAAAGTTAGCTTTGCTGACTGGTTCCGGGGTCAAGGCGGCAACCAAAACTCGCTCAAAAGACTCTGGAACCCGATCGCCTACGCACTAGGTTTCATCGACACCGAAAATATTTCTGCCCGGTGTATGTTGACAATCTTCCAATTCTTTGCTACAAAAACCGAAGCCTCTGTCATGCGGATGCTAGCCGGTTCTCCCAACGAATATTTGCACAAACCAATTGTGGCATATTTGGAAAGCAAAGGAACCAAAATTTACACGCGACGCAGAGTTCGAGAAATTCAGTTTCAAGAAGCCGAAGAAACGCGCGTGACAGGTCTGGTAGTAGCTAACGGCGAAACAGAAGAAAATATCACCGCAGACGCTTATGTTTTCGCCTGCGACGTTCCTGGAATTCAGAAAATATTGCCCCCAGCTTGGCGAAAGTGGTCGGAATTTGACAACATTTATAAGTTAGATACGGTGCCGGTTGCTACTGTACAATTACGGTTCGACGGTTGGGTAACGGAACTGGAAGATGAAGCCAAGCGCAAACAGTTGAGCCACGCTGTAGGCATCGATAATTTGCTATATTCAGCAGATGCAGATTTTTCTTGTTTTGCCGATTTGGCACTAACAAGTCCCAAGGATTATTATAAAGAAGGACAAGGTTCTCTGTTGCAATTGGTTCTGACACCGGGCGATCCGTTTATCAAACAAAGCAATGAGGCGATCGCCCAACACGTACTCAAGCAAGTTCAGGATTTATTTCCCTCAGCACGGGAATTAAACATGACTTGGTACAGTGTAGTTAAGTTGGCTCAATCTTTGTATCGCGAAGCACCGGGAATGGATGTTTTCCGCCCTGCTCAAAAAACTCCTGTTTCTAACTTCTTTCTAGCAGGAAGTTACACTCAGCAAGATTACATTGACAGTATGGAAGGAGCGACACTTTCCGGGCATCAAGCGGCCAAGGTAATTCTCGAAGCTTACGGTCATTAGTCATTGGTCATTAGTCATTGGTCATTAGTCGATAGACTGAAAAATGTAAAATGCTAAAAGCTAATGATTTTCTCTCGTTCCCAGCCAGAGACTGGGAACGAAAAAAAAATTAGAAAAAAAACAATCTAAAATCTAAAATCTAAAATAGAATGACTGATTGGTTAGAACATAGTGTACAAGTAGAAGTGGCAATTCCCATCGAATTAGCGTGGGAACTCTGGTCTGATTTAGAGCAATTGCCACGCTGGATGAAGTGGATAGAATCTGTTCATATTCTCGAAGAAAATCCAGAATTATCGCGCTGGAAACTCGCAACGGGCGGGTTAGAATTTAGCTGGCTTTCTCGGATTGTCAAATTAGTCCCGAATCAGATCATGCAGTGGGAATCGGTGGACGGTTTGCCAAATCGTGGTGCGGTGCGATTTTACGATCGCAAAAACACCAGTATTGTCAAACTAACGGTAGCTTACGGAATTCCCGGCTGGCTGGCAAAATTGATGGACAATTCATTTCTAGCGGGAGTAGTTGAATCGACTCTTCAGGCTGACTTGGAAAGGTTTAAAGAGTATGCTTTGAAAGTTAAGGCGACATCTTGAATTTTGAGGACTAAAGTCCTGACTACAAACCGCATCTTCGTTTGTAGTCAGGACTTCAGATAAGACTCGGCGGTTGAAACCGCGACTACACAAACGATGTCCGCCTCCGCGGACTAAGAAATCAAGGGGATATTTAAGTCGGATTTGGTATTGCCTCAGTATCATAGAGATATGCTGCTGATTGCTTCCCGGTTCAGTTATGAGTTATTGCCTCAACCCCGCCTGTCAAAACCCGCAAAATGCCGATCGAACCCAATACTGCCTGAGTTGCGGCTCCAAACTGTTGCTCAGAGAGCGTTACCGCGCCATTAAACCCCTGGGGCGCGGCGGTTTCGGTCGCACTTTTTTAGCAATAGACGAAGACAAACCCTCAAAACCGCGCTGTGCAATTAAACAGTTTTTCCCCCTATCCCAAGGAACCAGCAGCAGCGAGAAAGCAGCAGAATTATTCAACCGAGAAGCCGTGCGGCTGGACGAATTGGGGAAACACCCGCAAATTCCCGAATTGCTGGCGCACTTTCAGCAGGAACGATATCAGTATTTGGTGCAGGAATTTATAGAAGGTCAAAATTTACAGCAAGAATTGGCGGGGGCTGGGGCTTTTAGCGAAAATCAGATTCGTAGTTTGCTAAATGATTTATTGCCAGTATTAGAATTTGTACACTCGCGCAGTGTCATTCACCGAGATATTAAACCGCCCAATATTATCCGCCGCCGTCTTTCTCAAACTCCAATTATTTATACTTACCCAAAATTAACCGGGGAATTAGTTTTAGTTGATTTTGGCGCGGCCAAACTTGTAGAAGGTTTGAGAGAAACAGGTACTGTCATCGGTTCGCCGGAATTCGTGGCACCGGAACAAATTAGAGGTCAAGCGGTTTATGCCAGCGATTTGTACAGTTTGGGTGTTACTTGCATTTATTTGCTGACTCAAATATCTCCTTTTGATTTGTTCGATATCCATCAGGATGTTTGGGTTTGGCGAGATTTTTTGAAGGTTCAAATCGATCCGAAATTAAGCCGCATTCTGGACAAAATGATCGAGTCGAGTCTCAGTCGCCGCTACAAATCTGTAGCTGAGATTCTCCAAGATTTGCAGCCGCAGCAGTCGGCGGGGGCGGGCACGGGGACTGGGGCGGGCACGGGGGCACCGCCCCTACCAGCGCCTACAATTCCAGTGCCACAGACTGCGCCTGCTGTGCAGAATACGGTGCCGCCAACGGTTGCAGGCACGATTATACCTGTGCCGCGGAAGCAGCGGGTTTTGCCGGCCCGCGCGCCTACTTGGAGGTGTGTTCATACTCTGGTAGGGCATTCTAATGCTGTCACGTCGATCGCTTTTAGTCCTGATGGGGCGACTTTGGCTAGCGGGAGTGAGGATAAGACGATTGAGATTTGGAAGTTGGAGGCGGGTAAGCGCTGGTACACTCTGACGGGTCATTCTGACTGGGTGACTTGTGTGGCGTTTAGTCCTGATGGTGCGACTTTGGCTAGCGGTGGCCGGGATAAGACGATTCAAATTTGGGATCTGAATAAGGGTAAGTGGTGGTACGCTTTGCGCGGTCATGAGGATCGGGTTTATGCTGTGGCGTTCAGTCGCGATGGTCAGGTTTTGGCTAGTGGTAGTCGGGACAAGACTGTGCAGTTATGGAATTTGAATAAGGGTAGGCTGATGTCGGTTTTGACTGGTCACGCTGGTGGGGTGGAGGCGGTGGCTTTTAGTCCTGGTGGGGAGTTTTTGGCTAGTGGTAGTCGGGATCAGACTGTGCAGTTGTGGGATTGGCAAAATGGTCGATCGATTTGTACTTTAGCAGAGCATGGGGATTGGGTGCGGGCGATCGCCTTTGTTGGAACCCCCCCCAGCCCCTTGGTAAGGGGGGGAGTTGGAGAAGGATCTAGCTCCCCCAGCCCCCCCTTGGTAAGGGGGGGAGTTGGAGGTGGATCTAGCTCCCCATTGGTAAGGGGGGGAGTTGGAGAAGGATCTAGCCCCCCATTGGTAAGGGGGGGAGTTGGAGAAGGATCGATTTTGGTTAGTGGGAGTCGGGATGGTACGGCGAAGTTGTGGCGGGTGGATGCAGGGGGGCGAGGGACGCTGCTGCGGAGTATGAGGGATAATTCTGGGGATGTTTTGTGTGTGGCGTTTAGCCCGGATGGTGGGGTTTTGGCGACGGGGAGTCGGGATGGTTCGATTTATTTGTGGGATGCGGCGACGGGGGGTTTGCTGGAACTTCTGACGGGGCACGGGGGGGAGGTTTTGTCGGTGGCGTTTAGTGCTGATGGGGGGTGTTTGGCTAGCGGTTCGGGCGATCGAACTGTGAAGATTTGGCGGGTTGGGAATTAGGGCGGTGGTTGTGGGTGTCTGCTTGAAAAATTTTATATTTATGCTTGACAGGCGATCGAATGTTGTGCTAAGTTATTAATTCGTGAGGACACATAGCTCAGTTGGTTAGAGCACTACGTTGACATCGTAGGGGTCACTGGTTCGAGTCCAGTTGCGTCCATCTTATAAAGCCCGCTCTGGTAGCGGGTTTTGTTGTTTTTACAGCTATTGTTATGAATTCCACGACATTAGACATTCTCAATTAGGAGTGACAAAATGTGACAAGCTCTGACAAGATTAGCGATGAAACAGCGATGATAGTCAGCGAAGCGGGTTACAGCTTTTTAACCTCTGAAAATGAGGTTTGCTTTAAAGGAGAAACCAGTGGCAGGAACTGTCAGAATTGAAAATTTTCAGGAACGGTTGAGACTGGCTTGGCGTTGGCAAGGTAAGCGTTATTGGCTCTCCATGAACTTGCCCTACACCCAAATCAACTGCAAAGCCGCCGAAATCAAGGCTCGGCAGATTGAGCTTGACATTGCCAGCAACAATTTTGGGTAGTCCTGCATAGCAAGGAAAATTAAGGATTTTAATTTATAAGTAAACTCGCGTTATACTCATGAATAAAATACCAAATTCCTCCTATATGATTGGAGAGTTTTTTAGAGAAGGAAAGAGTTTTTCTGACCAATCGAGATATTCTTTGTCTCATAGTATTATTAAATCTTTCTATATAGTTTGTCAGACCCGTTTCTTTTCCTACTGCCTTGTCTCTATTTTTAGGAAAAACTGTGACCTAGGCATTCCAAAAGTCTGTATAACTCACGGCACATTGACCATAAACTGGTGGTAAAGAATCCCATAATCCCTGTGTACCACCTTGATCTCTTTTGCCAATATATACTTCAACAATTTATGAAGGTTGATACATCAATTGCCAACCAGATCCACTGCTTGTTATCCTTAGAGCATACAAATCACCACATTTCATCGCATTGAATTGTTAGTTTCTCTTTCTTTTTTGACTTCACTTCTACTTCTCTTTTTACAGCTCCTAACTTTTGGTTCACATAGTATTGTAACCACCGTTCCGAAACTCCAGTCGCTCTCACAATCCCAGCCAGAGATATCTTTTCTAATAAAAGTCGATCTATCAACCATGATTGTTGGTGCTGAAATCGGTTGATGTCTGGGAGATATGACAAATTGTCTGCTACAATCTCGACATTTAAAATTTTGTTTGCCGGAGCGAGTGCGACCATTTTTCAAGATGTATTCAAAGTTGCACTTGGGACAGTTCATAAGCTAAAATTTAATGTAGGTTGAAAGAGTAAAATTATAACACATTTTCCTTGTTATGCAGGACTACCGCTCTGGTATATTCTTGCAGCTTTCTTTGTTTCTCTGGATTCATGATTGTTCGAGAGTGGTAAATATATTTAATTATGGACTAATGATTGACCTGATATTTATGAGTATAAATATTAATTTTATAAGTGTTATGCTCCTTTTTCCGGTGGATAGTTGTGAATTTCCCTGGAGATGCGAAACATCAATTCCTGTTTTGCTTCCGCACAAATTTCCCGATAGATTGCATAGGAAAAATTTGGATTTTGAGGACATTTAATAATTTGATGTTTTTCAATCTCCATGATTAATCTGGTCACAGCTTTCTGTCGCCCTAAAGTTTTAGGCTGGTGATTTTTGGCAGCTATGGCTAGCTGTTTGAGCCGATCGTCAATTTCGTCCTTAGTAGGCATCTCTTGTTCCAAGGTTACTCAGAAAAATTGTCTCCAACCAGCTAATGCAGGCCGCCGGAGTTCAGCGAACGCTCTGATCAATGGTGCTTGATGGCCCCATTCGAGCGATCGCATCCTCCTGCATAACCTTCTATTTGTCTATCTGTCAGGATCTACGATTTTTACGCAAAATTTTTACATAATTTACCAAAGTTCATATAAACCCCTAATTTATGGGCTCAGGGGGTTGGGGGTGTGTGGGGGCTCGGCGGGAGATGCTTGGGGTTGGTGTTGAATGCTATAATCGTGCTCGCCAGCATCAAATATCCGCCCCAAGCGAACACGGCAAGAGAGCAGGACGATCGCACTCTCAAACAACGTTTTTACACTCCAGAGGGATGCAGCAGCGAAATACGCCATTAATAGTTCAAAAAAAATCCAACTTTAGGAGATATCCAAACCTTTATTTGATCATTCATTGCCAATTCTTTAATCTTCAATGCTCGAATGCGAAAATGGTATAACCGCCCCAAAACCATGCACTACCAGTCCCAGCAGCACCGCCAAAAACACGCGACTCATAAAAAAATCAAAAGAGCTATTTTTTACTGTTTGACAACCATATTTTTCTGCTGGAGCACCGCGAACCTCCCTACAATCGCCCAAAACACAGCCCCAGGCGGGCTTAACGGGCAAGAAATGAGAAATTTGCTCGATCGCGGAAACCTCACCGAAGCCGTCACCAGAATCGAAAAAGACTGGGAAGAAGACTATCAAAAATACTTTGAACAAGACTTTACAGCCCGTGAAAAAACCGCCCAATCAATATCAAAAACTCTCTCCCGCCTAGCAGTTAAAACCAAGAAAAAACCAGCTTTAATTTACGCTATCCCGCGTACAGACCAACTAGAACTAATCTTAATATTGCCCGATCGCCCGCCAGTTCACCGCAGCATCCCCTCAGCAAAACAAGAGAAACTGCTGCAAGTCGTCCAAGAATTCACCAGCGAAATTACCAACCCAGTCAAAATTAATACCACCAGCTATCTAGAATCAGCTCAACAACTTTATCAATGGATAATTGCACCGCTAGAAGCCGACTTGAAAATAGCAAAAATTGACACATTGCTGTTCTGCGTCGGCGAAGGTTTGCGAACCATACCCATAGCAGCAATGCACGATGGCAAGCAATTTCTGATCGAAAAATACAGCATGGCGCGCATTCCGGCATTCAAGCTTACAGACATCAATTACGCCGATCTCAGAAACTCCCACGTCTTAGCAATGGGAGCAGCAATTTTCTCGGAAACCGTGAATAAAGAACCGCTACCAGCAGTGCCGTTAGAATTAAGTGCGATCGCCCGACAGTGGGCAGGTCAATCCTTTATCAACGAAGATTTTACCATCGTCAACTTGCAATCACAGCGACTGCAACAAAGATACGGCATCATCCACCTCGCGACTCACGCCGAATTCCGCCCTGGAACCCCAGATAACTCCTACATTCAATTTTGGGACACCCAACTCAGATTATCTCAAATGAGAGATTTGAAATGGAACAATCCGCCACTGGAACTGTTAGTATTGAGCGCCTGTAGAACTGCCTTGGGAGACAAAGAAGCAGAACTCGGATTTGCCGGTTTAGCGCTGCAATCGGGAGCAAAATCTGCCCTCGCCAGCTTGTGGTATGTCAGCGATGCGGGGACTCTGGCGCTGATGACAGAGTTTTACCAGCAATTAAAAGTCCGCAAACCTCAAGATCCTCCAATCATTAAAGCTGAAGCTCTCAGGCAAGCACAAATTGCTGCGATCAAAGGTAAAGTCACCATAGAAAACGGTCAACTGCGAAGTTCTAGGGGAGAAACTCCGTTGCCGCCGTCTATCCCCAAACTCGATAGCAAAGATTTATCGCATCCTTATTATTGGGCAGCTTTTAGTATGATCGGCAGTCCGTGGTAATTGCGGGGAAGAAACAGGCTTTTCGGCCTGTTCTATCATGCAAGCATCTCTAGGGAAACGGCAATGCCGTGTCCGGCGCCAGACTCTGCCGAATTGCTGTAGGGAAACGGCAATGCCGTTTCCGGTGCAGGACTGCTTGGTGAATACGGGCTCTACCGATCGCGCTTTTGGGGCCTCTTGACCGACACAGATGATAGGCTATACAACATAAAGTAATTCAATATCTGTAGCTGTCGCTCAACCAACCACAACCTGTGACCAATCAAGCGGGAGCCTTCAAGGGGAAACAAACATGAAAAAATTAGAATTTTTACTACAGAAAGAAGGCGATCGCGCCTGGTTGCCCCTAGAAACCCCCGACGTGGAAATTCTAGAAGGCAAATATCGCGTCGTTGCGCGCATTCAGCACCCCAACACCGACATCGAAATTCGCATCACCCATACATCCTTCGACGAAGTAGCCCCCCAGCGGAAAGTCCAAAGCCGATCGGCCCGCACCAACCCCGAAGGATTAGTCGTGATCATTCCCTACACCAGGCTCAAACCTGGAATGTGGGAACTCTCCTGCTTACCAGATCCCAAATTAGCACCAGCAAAACCTTGGCAGTACGGCGTGCAATTAGAAGTATTGCCCGCAGAATCGGACAGTTCCGAACCCCTACCCGCGATCGACTCCTCCGAACCCGCCACCACCTCCTCAGCCTCAGAAAACCCAGCAGCAGTCGTGAAGCCTAGCTATCCCGTAGGGGATCACGCGGCCCCAAAAATCGCAGCATCGGTCGATCGCGCACCAACCCAAATCCCACCAGCCCAACCAGCACCGCAGCCGACCAAAATCTACCAATTCCCCAATCCCCAAACCCCTGGGCCTCCGCCCAAAGCCCCAGTCAAACTCGAACTCGAACTTGTACTCGATCGAGAAACCTTCGTGACTCAACTCGGTCGCCCCTTAATCATTTCCGGCAAAATCGACATTCCCCAACCACCCCAAAAAACCAGAAAAACAGCAACTCTCATCCCCGAATCCCAAACCGAAGAACTCCAAAAACTCATCGGTTCAGCCCAACTGCAAATTTACCTGCGAGACCCCCAAACCTCACAAATACTCGCCCAAATCGAGCAGCCGATGCCAGAACAAGCTCCCCCCTGCATCTTCGCCTGCGTCACCTACATCCCAGCCGAGTGCAAAAGCCGCCTAATTTTAGGAGAAGCAATTCTCAGCAGCGGCGGCGTCACCCTAGCCACCAAACTATTCACAATTACAGCTCGTTTAGAGCATCTTCTAGAAGCAATTAAAGACAATTTCATCGAAGAAAAGCATCAAGCAGAGCCCTCTCCAACAGCAGCAAAACCGCCTCGGAGCGCCACAAATTTATCCTTTCTCAAGCTAGTAGAAAAATCCTTAGAGCCTCCATCCCCCGCCGAAGTCTCAACAAACGAGCCCTTACCCCCTCAACTGAATTCCCGCCAAACCGCAAGTGCAGGCGGTCTAGAATTGCCCGCATTCGGTAACAAACTGCCCGACAGCAGCCGATCGCAATTACTCTCTGAAATCTCCAATCCCCCTCGGACATCCGCAGGGGCGATCGACCGACAAACCAAACCCTCAGACATCCCAACAGCCCCAGAAACGGCCGAAGTTCGAGCGATCGACCAAAAACCCCAAAACACCGCCGAACCAGAAACACCAGCCCCAGAATCCCCACCAGCAGCCTCAAAACAGGCATTTCAAACGCTAAACGTCGAAAATAGATTTTGGTCGCGACTCAGCTCCCTAGCCAGCACCGGCGAATCCCCCGAATGGCTCAAAGCAACCACCCTGTCGCCAACTCCAAAACCGGAGGTAAATAGTAGCGAAGCAATTGCCGTCGTGGAAGAAATCAGCCCAACCCAGCAGCAACGGGCGATCGGGGCAACAATTTCCGAACCCAAATATATTGGCCCGGAATCCAGAGAATTTGTAGTTTTTGACGAGCCCCCGCAGCCGAAACAAGTTGCTCAAAAAACCACAAAACTCGAAGCAGAATCAACTCCCCCAACTCCCTACGTTTTGCCAGAAGACGAGTTAGTACCGATGCCCGTCTTAGAATTGCCGCGCACCCAAATCCTCGCGGGCCAGGCTGTAACAGTGAAAGTGCAACTGCCGGAATTGATGCCCCGGATTTATGTGAAAGTTTGGGTATTCGATCGGCAAACCTATCTCATTCTCGACGGGCCGCGCTGGATCACCGAATTTCAAGCTAACGGATTAGGAAATATGCGAGCAAGTATCGAGTTAGAGATTCCCTACGGCTGCATGGAAGTTGAATTTGAGGCGATCGCCGTGGAAATGCAAACTCAGCGGGAAAGTCACAAAATCAGCGTTCACCGCCAAGTTTTGCCCCCAGCCGGCCCCCTTTTGCCCTTGGATGAGTAGACCTATTGCAAAAATAGCTAGGAACGGGCAAGATACCCGTTCCACAAAAATAATTTTTTATGTGGAAGGGGCATCTTGCCCGTTCCAAAATTTGATTAAAAAGTAGTATTTGTAGGGTGCGTCGCCATCGAGAATCCCTAGAGAAAGGCAACAATCTCACAACGACGCACCTTACACAATCGTTGAAGAAACAACCCTCTGTTTCACTCTCGCCCAACAATTGTTGTGTAGCAAGACTTTTTATAAAATGGTATAAGGTGCGTCGCCATTAAATTGTCGATTGAATGCGAGATATTTTCAATGGCGACGCACCCTACAAATACTATTGTAACATCGGAATTATGTAGTGCTGTCCCCGCTGGCAGTGAGAGGCCACGAGTTCTTAAGATCGCACTCTCGACGATTCAAATATATAATTCCGATGCAACCGGAAACGATATAAGAACTGAATTCAGGTAATTTTTTAGGTCGATCGCACTAACTGCCGAAACTTCTTCTTAAACTTATTCTTATACACATAGATCGATCGCTGTAAATCCTCAACTTGCAGCGACATCTGGGCCGCCAAACCCGTGCGGTTCCAAACATCCTCCTGACACTTGCGGCGACAAAAATTCATCGGTTCCGAGTAAACTTTAGATGTCGATAAAGTTGGTTTCGGGCCGCACCAGTGAATCACAGTCGGCGAAGTGCGATCGGCCGCAGGCCCACTTTCTGCCACCGGAAACCGCTTTTTAAGCAAATCCTGGTCAAAATCCGGTACCAACAACTGCATATCCACATTTTCCACCCGCAGCCGATTTTCTTGCGCCGCCCGAAAAATCATAAAGTTCAAAAACCCCATTTCTCCGTACTTAAATATCCCCGGATTTGCCTCAGTAAAATCTAAAATTTCTACGTATTCTTCCAAGCTAAAAACACCACGTTTAGCAAAAAAAGTACCCGTGCAGAAATAGTTCGATCGCGATTCCGACCACCGAAACTTCGGAAAATACTTCTCAACGCCCGGAATATCAAAGAAAAATTCTGAAACATCCGCATCCGAGTAATCGTAACAAGGCTTGTCTACAATAAAATCAAATTCTTGAAAATTAGCCAACTTCAGAACATCGCCCCAGACGATGGTATCGGCATCCAAAACCATAAAATTTGACCAAGGACTTTCCCAGAAAGCAATCATTTTAGTTTTTCCCCAACCAAAACTTCTTTTCCTGAGCACCTCTTCAGATACCGTTGTGCGATCGATCACTCGTACCCCGTAAGACTTTTCCAAAGCACTCACAGAAAAAGTACCGTCAATCAGCAGACAAATCGGCACATCTCCCAGGAAATATCGAATGCTAGCACAGCAACCCTTAGCAAACAAATAATCCTGGTCGCAGCAGGCAATAATAATACCAAAATCTTTCATAACCCCTCATTCTTTTACTAAAATTTCCACCCACAGCGTTTGGGTTTTTTTGTTCCGACAGCACTATTTTTGAGTTGTGCATTTTTGCCAGCTTAGCATTAAACTCCTACGATCGCCCTACGCCAAAAACAGCCATCAAATCGCTAGAAAATTTCGGTAGAGTTGGTGTCTCAAGCAACAGAGCATTCCCGGCGTGATTGGATATTAAGCAACACCCATTGCAGCCACACTCATAAAACCCAAAAATTGTGTTAAAGTAGCAGGGAATTAAACTGGGCGACAGCTTGTCTCAAAAAGGACGATCGCCCTGGCAAGTCCCGAATGCTGGGATCGTCAGAGAGTCCAAATTGGTCAAGCCTAAAATTTGGCTTTTTTAGCTAGCGGGCGCGCGAACCCCCACACCTTACTCTTAGCTGGTGTGGGATGAAAGCCAGGGCGATGACGAATGGATGTCGGCTTTTGCCTGAACCATACTTTTGCCTTTGACATCGATGAGGAATCGCCAATTTTCAACAACAAAGCGAAAGAATCTGGTATGGTACAAACGGTTCATCACCCGCCCGAATTCTCGAACAGACAGGTTAAAGTAGCGGTGATACGCTTGCCACAGAAAGACCAGAGCTCGGGGAAAGAATACGCCTAACTGGTATGCCATTGCAGTAAATCCCCTGGTGTGTTCTACGAATCAAACAATGAACTCCTTGGGGCGCAGGGAGTCTGCCCGGATCGCACGCCGTGCGATGGGAGTGAGGACAAGATGGCTTGTCAAACCTCCGGACGCTGCATAAGACCAACATCATTCAAAAATGGTATAGGCAGCGGCGGTTGAAACGGGAAGCCCAGACTGTATGCTTCGCATAGCGTGTGGGTACGTCACCAGGTGATGATATAATCAACCGTAAGGTAATGTGGGCTTGACCTGAATAGATGCCTGGGCCGTAGAAGGGGCCAGCCCCTACGTTCAAGCGGGAACTAAACACGCCTACTGTGAATCAGCAGCTATGGATATGTTCTATTTTGGCAGTTGTTATTGTCAGCAGGCAAGCAACCACAAAAATTAGCAGTTGAGAATTGCTGATCAAGTTGAATTTATAGTGTGAAGGTGTGAGGAAAATGAACAGAATTTTTTGGAATTTATTGCTAGTATCCCCGGCTATTCTGGGGCTATCATCAGTTGTCAGTGCCAGTGCGATCGCCACCGAAGCGACCGCAACCGCTGAAGCCAACCAAGTAGCCACAGCTCAGTCATCTGAGTCAAAAATTGCAGAACCAGTTGCAGCAACCCCTGCTGCCCCAGAAAAGCTGGCTTTAAACAGCATCGCTCCGGCCTCGGCAGACGCCCAAAAACTGGCAGCAATCGCACCAGAAACCAGCGCCACAGCACTGCAAACAGCAGCGATTGATATCAATGCAGCAGCCCCCATCGCCCCCGCCACCACAGCGGCCGCGACCGAGCCCCTAGCTGCTGCCACCACAGCGGCCGCGACCGAGCCCCTAGCTGCTGCCACCACAGCCGAACCATCGCCCCAAGCCTCAGACTTGGCAGTGGAAAGCACCCCGGCAGCAACCGCCAAAACTGAAGTGCCAGCAATTGCTAGCACCCCAGCCGCCAAGGTAGAAATTGCTCAGACAGCACCCGCAGGCATGGGTGGCCCGATCGTCCCAGCAGCACCCCAAGCCCTCCCCGCCGAACCATCTGGAGCCATGTCCCAAGTGACATCGGTCTCTCAACTTTCCGACGTGCGGCCGACAGACTGGGCATTCCAAGCCCTGCAATCCCTAGTCGAACGCTACGGTTGTATCGCAGGCTATCCCGACGGAACCTACCGCGGCAACCGCGCCCTGACTCGGTACGAATTTGCAGCCGGCGTCAACGCTTGCTTAGACCAAGTAACCAAGCTAATTAGCTCATCAACAGGTACCTTCGTCACCAAAGACGACTTAGCAATCCTGCAACGCCTGCAAGAAGAATTTGCAGCCGAACTGGCTACCCTGCGCGGACGAGTAGATGGCCTAGAAGCTCGCACCGCAGAACTCGAAGCCAACCAGTTCTCCACCACAACCAAACTGGCAGGAGAAGCCGTTTTTCTCGCCAGCGACACCTTCGGAGATGGTGTTGGGCTGCGGGACGACAAAACTGTGACCAACCTCGGCTACCGAGTGCGGTTGAACTTCAACACCAGCTTCACGGGTAAAGACTTGCTCAGAACCCGCTTGCAAGCTAGAAACATCGCCAACTACGGTGCAGCAACTGCCACTGGTACGAACATGGCTCGCGTCGCCATCGACGGCGAAGACGGCAGCCAATTCTCCCTCGATCAATTGTGGTATCGCTTTCCGGTAGGCAACGCTACAGTCTACTTCGGCCCGAAAGGACTGAGGCTCGATGACGTTGCTGAGCTTACTGCTCCCTTGGAAAGTAGTGGCAACGGTGCTCTCTCCAGATTTGGACGTTACAACCCAGCAGTGTTCCGCGGTCCCGAAGGAGCAGGTGCTGCTCTGAAATACAACTTGGGTCCCGTGAGAGCCACAGCAGCCTATCTTGCCTCCGACGGCGACGCTCCCGACCCAGCCAACGGCCGGGGCATTGCCGACGGTTCTTTCAGCGCTTTGGGTCAGCTCAACTTAAATCTGAGCCAAGCATTTGACATTGGTGTTAGCTACAACCACAAATACAATCGGGGAGGCGATGTTGGGATCATGGGCGGTACGGGTAGTGCCTTGGCTAACCGCCCCTTCGGTCAAGCATCGACTACATCCAATAACTATGGGGTGCAAGTTAACTTCAAACCCAGCCGCCGCTTCCAGCTTGGCGGTTGGTACGGTTACACGAAGGCTCAGCAAGAACGGGGCGGCCACAATGACGCTACTGTTCAGAATGGTGCTGTTTTCTTGGCGCTGCCAGATTTTGGTAAGCCTGGGAACCTCCTCGGTTTGATCGCCGGCGTACCGCCAAAAGTTACTGAGAGCGATGTCGCCAGAGACCGCAACACCTCTTATCACTTAGAGGGTTTCTATCGCTTCCAAGTGAATGACTTTATTTCGGTGACACCGGGCGTTTACGTGATTCTGAATCCCGAACAAAACAAACGCAATGACGATATCTGGGTAGGAGTCCTGCGGACAACCTTTAGTTTCTAAGGTTTCCAGACATCTAGTTAGAGCTAAAAGCGGCAGTCACCTGCCGCTTTTAGTTTTTGGTTATGGGTCAAGACGCCTGGGTTCAGAAGACTCCGGCGGTTGAAACCGCGTCTATAAAAACAAAACCTGCCTCCGCAGGTTGAAGAGTAAGTCTTGACACCACATTTATGGAGACAAAATCTACTCCAAGCGCGTGGGAATTCTTGATTTTCTTTAGTCCGCGGAGGCGGACTTGGTTTGTATAGAAGCGGTTTCAACCGTACGTCTGATCTTCGTTTTTGTAGAGGCGGTTTTCAACCGCCGTCTGATCTACAAACCAATTTGATCGGTCATCAGCCAACAGTCAACTGTCAACAAAATTAGGAATTTTGCCGACAAATCCCGAATACGGATGTGTAGCCGTGCAGAAATGTGCTGCCGCCGACGGGGCCGATTTCGCCGTTGCAGAAAAAGCCGCTCAACGGGATGTTTTTGAGGTATCTGCCGAACAGTCGTGAGTCAAAATTCGATTGGCCATAAAGCCCTTCGCCGCGCCCCAGACAAGAGAACATCAAGGCACCGGCGCTGGATGTACCGCTGTACTCGGCCGCCCGCTGATGGCGATCGAGCAGCATTTCTAGGTCTTCTGCGGAGGTGCGCGCGTCCCGCAGGTGGAATTGGATGCGCTGTCCGGGACGGACTCGATCGCCGATCGCAATTGCCCCCACTTTTGGATCTACTCCCAACAGATTGCGGATTAAAAAATCTCCCGGCTCTAATTTAAACTTGAATTCATCGCTGACTAAGCCGACAAATAACGAGTGCTGCGCTAATTCTTGGTCTGCTTGGCTCAAAGTTTGAACTAACTCTCGCAGGGCCTCTAAGGGCGATCGCTCGACACTCCTGGTGCCGATATCGTCGGTTTGTTCTTCGAGTTTGAGCACAATATTGCGCTCTCCTTCCGTCACCCGATAAGGATGCCCGATCGGTCTACAGCCTTGTGCAACGATCGTTTCCAAAACTATATTCCCGCTCAAAGCCACTCCCACCGTCCCTTCTCGGTAAAGCTGATAGTCGCAAAACAGCGCCGCGCCCCTGCCCGCACCGTCCCCGCCGGCGAGTCCCCCTACCTTCGGCGCACCCGGATACGCATAATCTAGCCCTTGCAGCAAATCGTTAATTTTTGCCGAAAAAGGGTCGGCCAAGATGATAAACTGCGGTTCTTCGTCGGCTGGCACGCCCAACAAATCCACCCAAGTATCCGGCGGACTGTCTAAGTCCGGTAGTTCTTCTGCACTGATGTGAAATGTTCTGACGTTTACTCCCGGTAAGCGGGCGAGACTCAGGCTGACTGCTGGAGAACCCTCTACTTCTTCGGTGAGCCCGCCCCGATTCGTGCCAATGACTCCTCCACCGCCACAGCCCAGAATCGCAGGCACTGGCAGTAATTCTTCGAGTAAAGGCATCAGTCGAGAATACTCGCTGGCAAAGGCAGATGAGATAAAAATCAGCGCTAAATCGGCCGGGCCTTCTAATTCGCGATCGGCTTGTTCTACAACTTCTTTGAGGGCTGATTCCAAAGACGGACGGGTTGATAAGGCGCTGACCCATTGCATTTGGTTTTGCTTGTCCATAAGGCGAACTTTTTTATAAAACTATGTCTTACATTAGGCTAACCGGAACTGGCCACTGGCGGGACGGTTTTCTGGGGCGATCGATTCCCTTCCCTGGCCGTTCTTGTGTTAACATAAGTTAACATGAGTCTCGAATCAATCTGTTGAGTGTTAAATGCTGTCTTCAGCGAAATCTTAAAAGATAAAGCTCAATACAGTTTGACACCACAACTTCCTGTAATGTTTTTATCAAAAGTCAGGTCGGCTCGACCTGCATTGATGCCTGTGGACTAGAATCCGCCGATCGGCTAAAGTAAAGCAGGAAGTAGAGACCGCTACTGCGATCGCAGTTATGGATGGTTTTTATCTGGGCTGCCACAGCAGCGCATCTCAAGCTAGTATTAGTTGAGGTCGCCAGAGCGAAACTGCAAGTCAAACACAAGCTAACATCCAAAAAGAAAACCTTTCTTAGTCAATAAGTTTATGACAACAACACCCGCGGGCAACATCGAAGAAAAAATTGAAGAAGAACTAGAAAGCGCTCGTACCGTCTGTGACATCAAGGGCGCAACTTCCGGGGAATGCGCTGCGGCGTGGGACGCAGTTGAAGAACTGCAAGCTGAAGCTTCCCACCAAAAGCAAGTCAAACCTAAAAATTCTTTTGAAAAGTATTGCGACGACAATCCTGACGCTGCTGAGTGCCGCATCTACGACGAATAAGCGAGGAATTTAGCTCCTTGTCTTCCCTCCCGCGCCGAAATTTAGCTTTTGGCGCGGGATTCTTTCATCGGTTTATAAATTACCTTGTCAAGAAGACCGGGCGGTTGAAACCGCGTCTACACAGACAAAACCCACTCCAAGCGGGTTGAAGAACCGATGTTTGAAATTAAGTTGTTTTCTTTACACCGCGTCGGCGGACTACCCTTCCCGAAGGCTAACGCCTACGTTTGACAAGAAGCGGTTTCAACCGCCGTCTTATCTTCTTGAGCGCTTTTGTAGTAGAATCTGTCACAAATAAGTGAGTATATTTTCCCCAATATGTTGAGTCTTTTATTAGCAGCCACCGGGCCTTGGTTTCAACCGCTTGTCTGGATGGATTACCGCTTGTCGGTGTTATTAACAATTTCGATCCCGCTGGTAGTGCTGATTTGGGCTGTTTTTGCAAAGGCTGATGCGATCGCCCGTTTGTTGATGATTTATTGGCGAGTGGCGAGTTTGCTGGCAATTACACTTTACCTGATGATGGCTGCGATGCCTCTGAGCTTTGTGTCGTCAGTGATGGGTAGGGCTTTGATTCCTGCTTGTCTATGGTTTTGGCAGGATTTAAACGAGGAAATTGCCGATCGCCCCCAGTCGTCTTTAAAACTGGCCTTTACAGCTTGGCGGTGGGCGATTACTGTTTACAGCGGTTTGGGCGCTCTAGTTCAAATTCCCTTCTTAACCTGTGCCTTTAAATCCCAAAGTCAGGTAATTGACGAACCTTTCTGCCGCATTTGGTTAGATCCACCTTGGCTGTACAAAGAGATGTTTCACGGTAGGGCAAACCCTCAATTTTTGGGATTGTTGGGTCTGACAGGTTTAGCAATTTATGTGGTTTACTTGTCATACTTTGTGGTAATTAGATTGGGGAAACAGGGGAGGTCAGCTACCGGAAATTAAGTGGATTTTAAGTAAGTATTTGCCTCCTAAATTTCAGCGAAAGTCTTCAACAAAAAACTTAGAAACCAAAAAAATCGGGGCACATCTACGAAAAGATCCAACTAACAAGAGGATAGCTGACGTGACAGTAATGTTATTGGAAAAGACTGTGATTGATAGCAAAGAAGCATACTTAGAATGCTTAGAAAAGCTGATTTGGGCGACGGATCGCCTAAACGTAAAAGTCGAACCAACTGAACTCGCTCGGATTGCCGAACTGATAGTTGAGCCGATGACCGGGCCCTGGCGGTTTTTTCACACTCCCGAACATATTTTTGAGGTGGGAGGAAATGAAGATGCGATCGAGGTTTTGGCAGCTTTATTTCACGATATCGTCTACGTGCAAGTCGATCGCAGCATTAACTTTAACGTCAGCTACTACATCACTCCTGTTACCAAAGAGGTTAACAAACAGCTACAGATTCGCGATCGATCTGAACTGTCTGCTGATGCTACATTCGAGATCGTAATGCTGGTATTCGGTTTTGTACCCGGAGAAGTGCTCAATCCCTTCGCCGGACAAAACGAATTTCTCAGCGCTGTGGTGGCGGCAAAAGCTCTCGAACCATTTCTCAAACGCGAGCAATTGCTTCAAATTGCAGGCTGCATTGAAGCCACAATCCCGTTTCGCGCCGCCGCCGAGTCGGGAATCACAGCAAGCCAGCGCCTTTATCACCGCTTGCAAGCAATAACTAACCTGTTTAACCTCAGTTTGACTGACGAGGAAATGCGGGAAACTGTGAAAAAAGCTGTGCGAATCGCTAACCGGGATGTGATCAGTTTTGCTTACCAGAGTTCAGCCATTTTTTTGGCAAATACCTGGAATTTACTGCCGGAAACTAATCACAATCTCACCTGCTGCGGTTTTTACACGGTTCGCGACTACCGAATTGCTTTGCAGAAGATGGAGGGTTTTCTGAGTTATCTCAAGCCAGAGGTGATTTTCCGGCAGTTTGAGGGATATCCAGACGATCGCACATATCAACGCTGGGAAACTACCGCTAAGTACAATCTCCAAATTGCCCAGCTTTATCTGGGATGCAAACTGGCTGCTATCGCCCTGCTGGAAGCCCTTTCTTCGGGTTTGGGACTCGATGTTTCTCTGGTGATGATGATGGGAGAACTTCCAGATAGAGCCGCTGGAGGCATCCGTCTGGAAAGCTTTTTTCCAGAAACAGATAAACCTCACCAACCTCAAACTGCTTTAGAAACGGAAGTATTGAATTTATTAGAAAATGGGCGGGCGAAAAGCAGTTATAATACCGATTTGGAAAACTCGCCCCTCACAACATTTATCGTCAAAATTGTGGGTTTTGACGAAATGCGCTATCAGTGCGATCGGGCTAAGGAGTTTTTTCGGGAAAATTTGGCAGCCGATAACTTTATTTCCGACTTTAACCCAAGAGTTACAGAAATTGTCGTTGACTCAATTCTCAAGTTGTTTGAAAGCCGCAAATCTACGATCTACCGATACTACGATATCACTTCTGAGTTAAAGTCCAAACCCCAGACCAATTTTCCGGTACGCCCTTCTCAATCAAATGGTTGACATTATCTAAAACTTTCTCGGAAATTATCAAAGATACGACCTATAACTTAGTGAGACTTTCCAGACGAGAAGCTAAATTCACATTATCCGAAAAAGCATCTCCCTGCATTCTCTCCGCTTCCCCAACTATGCCCACCATCATGTGTCCGAAATGCACTCCTACGCCGACTTGAATCGGTTGATATCCGGCGAAGGATGTTTGTAGTTGAGATGCCATGCTGGCAAAGGATTTGGCTAGCTGGCCTACTTCGTCGGTGCGATCGACATCGCTCTCTAATATAGCGGTTCTCAAGCGTGGTGAGGTATGCCCTATGCCCTATGCCCACGGAAGCCTATGCCCTATTCCGAAAGCGTACCTGATCTTTCTGAGAAAGGCTATACCTTATGCTATAAATCTATGCTACACAATTATTCCCTGAAACTTTACATAATTAAGTTCGGCCTCCTAGAATGTCTAATTGAGTCAACTCTCAACCCTCAACTCTCAACATCCATCTGTTACATCCGTTCAATCCATTGTGGAAATTCCTTTCTTCTGTCACTCATTTAAGCTACCCCAGATAAGTGTCACTAAAAAAAGCGACTGTTAAAGCACTTTCCTCCACAGCTACAACTGGGGAATAGCAAGTTCAAACAACTCGCAAACCACTAATCCCCAATCAAACCATGCAAACCACAAACGAAATTCAAGCTCAATTACCTATGTGCTCTTCCTTGCCCACACTGGAACGAAATCATAGCAGCGCTTCCAATAAAGACGTGCGCTATCTCCAACAATCCTTACTAAAAAAAGGATATCCCGTAGCAACTGATGGATTCTTCGGCGCCAAAACCGAACAAGCAGTCATCAACTTTCAAAAGAAAAATAAAATTACTGTTGATGGTATTGTCGGCCAGCAAACTTGGAATAAATTAGGCGCTTGCGTTACCGAACCTCCTTGTTAAATCACTGCCAACATTTTCCCGCACTTCTCTGTCGATCGCAACTTGCAAACAATAAATAGATAATCAAACCATGCAAACCACAAACGCAACTCGCATTGAATTACCTTCCTGCCGTTATTTTCCCCTACTCCAACGCAAAGATGCCACCATTCAAAATGAGGATGTCCGCTACCTCCAACGACTTTTAAATGTCAGTGGAGCTTCCCTAAATACTGATGGATCGTTCGGCCCGAAAACCCAACAAGCACTCATCAGTTTTCAGCAGCAAAAACAAATCGCTGCTGATGGCATTGTCGGCCCCAAAACTTGGAATAAATTGGGCGTTTGTACAACTGTATTTTAAAGTTTGTACTACCATATCTTAAACAGAGTAGGGCGTGCAGTGCGCGCCCTATCTTTTATTGCAACCTGGCCCGATGCTGAGGACGTTTTTAATTGCTGACACCAATGCGATCGATTCCTTCTCTCCTCCAGAACTAAAGTCTTCTCTCCTAGCTCACTAAAGCCTTCTTCCCTCTTCCCTCTTCCCTCTTTTTACTCGAATAGCGCAGCCGAAGCGAGCCCTTTTCCTGCCAAAAAACCGCCTATTTTTCGGCCGAATCTTCCACCCCAGACCACCCCTCCGGCACTCCATACATTCGATACTTGCGAGAGCGTTTGAAATACAGCGTTGCTACCAGATCGTCAGGATTGATGTCTAAAATATTCTCAAATATTTTTTGGGCGGCAACAAATTTTTTCTGGTAGTAAAAATTGAGAGCTTCTTGAAAACTCTCCGCAGTTTGCTGCTTGAGGAGAATGCTCTTCTCTGTTTCTGTATCGTAAATTTCAAATACCGACACAGCAGTTGTCTTTCCTTTCACCGTTACTCGATCGACAAATCTGTAGTTATATGTTTCTGAATCGTTTAGGCGATCGATAATTTCACCGCTAACGAGAATTCCCGATCCGTAAACCTTAGTCAATCCTTCCAAACGAGACGCGAGATTCACCGCATCAGAAATCACGGTACTTTCCATCCGTTCTGGCTCGCCAATTGTACCCAACATCAAATTTCCCGCGTGCAAACCAATGCCGATCGCGATCGGCAACAAGCCGTTTTGTTCTCGCTGCTCATTGTAGATATTCAATTCTTTTTGCATATCAATTGCTGCTCGCACACCATCTGATGGAGATGTAGGAAACAAAGCCATAACTGCATCGCCGATATATTTGTCAATAAATCCGTTATTTTTCCTAATTGCAGGGCTAACCCTTCCCAAGTAACTATTAATGAATGCAAAATTTTCAGCAGGTGTCATCTGTTCTGAAAGCACCGTAAAAGAACGAATATCAGCAAAGAGTACAGTCATATTCTTTTCCTGATTGTCGCCTAATTTGACTTCAATAATACTCGGTTTTTCAAGCAAATTTAAAAAATCGTGTGGCACAAACTTGCCGTAAGCTGCATTCAGTTTTGCCAGGGTAATTTGTGTCTTGATTCTCGCCAACAATTCCTTTTTGATAAAAGGTTTAGTTAGATAATCATTCGCTTCTGAATTAAAAGCTTCTACCAAGTCGCTAGTTTGATTTTTTGCAGTCAGCACTAAAATTGGCATTTCTAAAGGCGAGTATTTTTTGCGAACTTCTCGACAGACTTCATAACCAGTCATCTGTGGCATCATTACGTCGAGTAAAATCAAGTCGGGCTTAAATCCCGATTCAATCAAATTTAAAGCTTCTCTGCCGTTGCTCGCTTGAGTTATCGCATAGTTTTCCACAGCAAGATTGTTGGCAATGACCTGAATATTAATTGGTTCATCATCGACTACCAAAACTTTTATTTTTTCACCTTCTTCTATCAAGTTCCTTTGGGCTGAGAGAGTAGAATTTACTAGAGATGATTGGGGATCTAATTCAGGAGTAATTAAAATCCCCTCGCCCTCAGTCAAACGCGGCTGTTTGCTACTAAATTCCGGCTGACTATCAGATAGAGGCAAAGTAAAGATGAATTGGGAACCGACCCCGACATCTGAAGATACCGAGATTTTACCGCCGTGTAATTCCACTAATTGCTTGACAACAGCTAACCCTAAACCTGTGCCACCATATTCTCTAGCAGTGGAACCGTCAGCTTGTTCAAAGGATTCAAAAATTCGTTCTAATTTATCTTCGGGGATGCCAATTCCCGTGTCAGATACCGTAATGGCCAATTCGGGATTAGGCGATGATTCTTCATGGCTCGTTATCAATGCTGCTGAAATCTCAACTGTGCCACTTTCAGTAAATTTAATCGCGTTGCCAATTAAGTTGTAAAGTATTTGCTCCAAGCGATTCTCATCGGCTGCTATTGGCGGCAATTCGGGAGCAACTGAGTTAATCAATTGCAAGTTTTTTATACCTACCAATGGTTGAGATAATTTGAGAATTATAAAGACTATTTCTCGGAGATTGACGGACTTAGTTTGCAGTTCTAGAGTTTTGTGTTTGAGCTGAGAAAAATCGAGAATATCGTTAATTAAAGAAGACAATCTTTTTCCCGACGATGAAATCAAAGCTAAGTTAAAATTAGTTGTTTCTGGCAGTTTCCCGGTAGCACCGTCTATTAAAGATTCTGCAATCCCAATAATACCGTTGAGGGGAGTGCGGAGTTCGTGGGAAGTATTGGCTAAGAATTCGTCTTTCAGTTTGTCCAGTCGCTGCAATTCGGTATTTTTATTTTCTAAGGCACTAAAAGATGCTTGCAGTTGTGCTGCCATGCTGTTAAAAGCAGCGGCAAGTACGCCCAACTCGTCGGAACGATCGAGATTGACAGTTCTGTCAAATTGTCCTTCAGACAAATCTATTGCTGCATCTTTTAATTGTAAAATTGGTTTGGTAATCCAGCGAGCAGTGAGAATTCCTAGCACAGTTGCTATGGCCAAAGCTGCCAGACATAGCAAGATTGTAGTTCTATTGCCAGCATTAATTTGTTCGATAAAGTCGGCTTCGGGAACGACGACGACAATCAGCCAATCTAAACCTTTGCCATCTTTAAATGGCAGGATTTTTAAAAATTGCGGCTGGCCGTTTATTTCAAAATGGATTAGTTGCGATTTGGTAATTTGCTGCAAATCTTGAAAGTGACTTTCTAAGTATTTAGCTGTATTCTGCGTTACGATATCGCTGCTTGCTTTGACTTGAAACTGTTCTTTTTTACCGTTTTTGTTGCGGAAAGGTTTTTCGCGCGTGGAAGTTGCCAGCAGCGTTCCCTTTCTTTCGATAATAAAAGTTTGACCGGATTTGCCTATTTTGAGGCTGTTTAAAAATTGACCGATACCGTCCAGACGCAAAGCAGTAATTAATACTCCGTCTAGCTGTTTCTGGTTGTTGTAAACTGGTTGCAGCGCGCTGACGATCAGTGTGGGTTCTAGCAAGGAGATATCAACTGAACTCCAAGTGGGTTTGCCTGCTAGAGACGCATCTTTGTATAAAGGGTTCTGTCTGATATCGAAGTTTTTGATGGTGGCTGCTAGTTTGGTGCGATCGCCCGTATCATTAGTATTGTAGGAATAAAAATTAAATTTGGTAGACGGGCCGGAGGCGTTAATCAACAAAGTCCCATCCGACATCTTTTCGCCGGTGCGGTATTCTCCATTGCGATTGGCGAACGAGGTAAAATTGATATAAGGATATAATTGCACTTGCCGCCACAGATACTTTTCCCAAGCTGACAAGTCTTTTATATTCACAAAACCCAGTTTGATTGAATCCAGCTTGGTTTGATTGATTTGGTGCGGAGTTTGCAGATAAGTTTTCAAATTTTGCTCAATGCGATTGCTCACTTCTCCCATCAACTGATCCGCAAGATCGTTGACTGCTCTTTGAGAGTTCTTAAATGATAAATATCCCACAATTCCCACCGCGGCAAATACTTGCAAGACAAACGGAACTATGAGTACAGTTTGCAGCGTCGTTTTTCCTGAAAGTTTAGCTGCTAAGCGCTTGAGAGAAAAAGTTGACATAATATTAATTTAGATTAAAAAACACAGTTGATACTCAGAGCGAAGCTACTGTTAAGTATTGTAAACTCTTTTGTCTTGAACAAAACTTACACAAGAACAGCCTGATTCTCGGTTGCTTCCCAATACTTCTCGGTTAAGCCCTATCGTCAAGTAAACTGGTGTTGATTCGTGGATCAGCGAGGGTAAAATTGATGGC
>NZ_JAUBVX010000053.1:0-34177 GCF_036706065.1 Microcoleus sp. A2-C3
ACGCCCCGTATGAACCAGATGCTGTGGTCATCTGGTTTGAATTCTAAAGATTTGTCGTAGGAGGCGATCGCCTCTTCTAATTTTCCTAAATTAAACAGTACAACGCCCCGTATGAACCAGATGCTGTGGTCATCTGGTTTGAATTCTAAAGATTTGTCGTAGGAGGCGATCGCCTCTTCATATTTATTTAAATTGTCGCAAAGAATACAGCCTCGACTGTTCCAGACATCGTGATAATCAGGTTTGAATTCTAAAGCTTTGTCGTAGGATGCGATCGCCTCTTCAAAATTACCTACTTTAAATTGCTCATTTCCTAGCTTTTTCCAAACCTCAGCCTCCCCATCAACTTCCCCTTCTCCCTCACCATCTCCAACCTGAGATATCGGAAACTTAACCAATATCTCCCTACCAACATTCCCCGCCACCTCTCCCAATTCCCCGCCACAAATTCCCCTCAACAACTCCAGCCTGCGCGCCAATTCCTGAAGCGATGACACCGAATCCGTAGAGCAGGTGTCGCCGTGCCCGCCCTCCTCAGTTGTTTCTCCATCAATTGCTAACAATCTTTCCCCAAACCGTCGCAACCAGTCAGCCAATTCAGTATCTCTGAGGCGTTTTGCGATTAAAAATTCCGTAACATCGCCACTCCCCCAGCCGCTATTTACCCCTTCCAGGAGTTCCATCAACTTCGCCTCAAATTCGGCATCCGTCAGAGTTGGAGGCTGCTGAGGCGTTGAAATCGGGCGATTTGTTCGGAAGATTCGCTGAATTAATTGTTTGAGGAATTGCCAGATTTTGTCAAACATTGGTGAGGTTTTGAGGTGACAATGTTTTTATTATAGAGCAAGTCTTGGATGTTTGAGGGCTTGAAGTGTGGGTTCATTTTGATTTTTCTCGGATTTAGGAATTAGGCAAGATTTTGATCCCAGTTTAAAAACATTTTGGTATAATGTGTAGTGCCAGACTGCTGTCTACCGCCGAGGCCAGATCCCCCCTAGCCCCCCTTAAGAAGGGGGGGACAAGAATGTTCTCAAAGTCCCCCTTCTTAAGGGGGATTTAGGGGGATCTGGCCTCGCGTCTAAACGAGAGATACAAAACTTTTCAGGCTTAAGTTGACACATATCGGCAATGCTTTTTACACATATTATCTATCAATTCAAAGCTGGCGCTGTTCCTTTTATTGGTATCACAATTGCGGGTTTATTAGTAGATTTTGGCTGAAAAAGTGCCTTAAGTGCGGCATCAAGAGTTTCGGCCATCACAATCCGATTTTCGTAGGCAACAATCACTCTGACTAAGGTTGGCAAACTATTGCGTTCTGCCTCTAAATATAGAGGTTCCACATACAGCAAAGATTGTTCGATCGGAATTACCAATAAATTGCCTTGAATCGCCTTTGAACCCTGCCGATTCCACAGAGAAATTTGTTCAGAAATCACCGGATCTTGGTTAATCAAAGCTTCTATCTGTTCCGGGCCATAAACTAATCGCTGTTTGGGGAATTGATACAACAGCAATTTACCATAATCATCGTCATCCGATCGCCCTGCAATCCAAGCAATTAAATTATTACGACTGACTGGCGTAAATGGCAATAGCAAAATAAACTCTTCTGATGTTTCCGTCGGCAGTTTCGTAATCAAATAATACGGTGCTACGGGCTGCTGTTCGCCACCATAAATCTCATTGGGAACTCGCCACAAATCCTCCCGATTGTAAAATACCTGCGGGTCTTCCATGTGATAAGTTAACAACCGTTCCGATTGAACGTTCAACAAATCTACGGGATATCTAATGTGTTTGCGAAGAGCCGGAGGCATTTTGTCAAGGGGTTTGAACATTCCAGGAAAGATAGCCATCCAACTTTTGATAATCGGATCGGAGGGATTGGCAACATAAAACTCAACAGACCCGTTGTAGGCATCAATGACGACTTTTACGGAGTTGCGGATGTAGTTAAATTCATTTTGACCCGGATCTGAATACGGGTAACGATCGCTCGCTGTATAGGCATCGATAATCCAGTAAAGATAGTTAGGAGGCTTGTTATTAGTTTTTGAGGAAGAAAGCTGAAATTTTTTGCCATTTTTATCGTTGTTTTTTTCTATATCATCTTTAGTAAGATTGGCGTTTGCTACTACCAAATACGGGTCGGAATCGTAGCGCAAAAAAGGAGCGATCGCCCGGACTCTTTTGTTAATGTTTCGGCGGTACAATAATTTAGTTTCTGGCGTGAAATTGCGGGTTAGCGCCATTTGCCAATTTTTGAGATAACTAGCAAACAGCAAGCGCCGCCATATAGAACCGATCGCAATTCCGCCCCTACCGCTGTAATTGTTGTAAACATTTTCTTCACCGCTGGGATAGTCGAATTCCTTGACTTGTGTGGGTGTCATCACGTCTGTATCGGTGATAGCGCCGTAGTAAATGCGCGGATAGCCGATCGGGAGACTCATCCGAATTCGATCGCTAGTTATATCTAAAGCAGTCTCTCCTGTCTCGGCTGGAACTCCAATATCTTTAACAAAATAATCGGGTAAACCGCCGACACCGACTGTGTTTACGGGAGAAAGAGTAAAGCCGTAACCGTGCGTGTACACCAGATGTTCGTTCACCCAAGTTTGAGCTTCCGGCGCAACTGCTGTATAATCTAGTTCCCGCGCCGCCAGAATTACTTGCTGGCTTTCAGTTTCTCCCTTTTTTGCGGTTTTCTTTTTGATTGTGTAGCGATCGATATCCGCATCAGGAAATGTATAATACGGTCTGATTTGTTGTAACTGTCGGTTGGTTTGCAGCAGCGGCCGCTTGTCCCACAGCCGGATGTTGCTAACAGTTAGTTGATTTCTTTCTAAGTCTTCATATGTAAGTTTCCCGGCTGGATCGAAAGTTTTTATCTCAATTTTTTTGATATCAAATGCTGCTTGAGTAAAGGCAATGCTGCGCTGGATGTACGGCTGTTCTCGCGCTAATTCGTTGGGTCTTACTATCAGTTGCTGCACAACTTTTGGCAGCAGCAAACCTCCCAAACAACTTAAAGCTAGCCATCCCAAAATAATCTTTTTGATGAGTTGATTGGGAATTGTGAATTGCCAAACCTGCCACAGCATCAAAAGTGCGATCGCCCCAGCCAAGATACTCAAAAATCCATAGACAGGCAGTCGCACGGTCACGTCTGCATAATTCGCCCCATAGGTAACGTCTCCCCGCGAATACAGCAATGCGTAGCGCCCCAGCCAGTACCGGAGTGTGGTGGCTAGCATCAAAGCTGCTCCCAAGCCGTATAAGTGCCGCTGTTGCGATCGCGAAAACCCCAAAAATATCCCTTGACTCAGGCTATTTCTCGACAGCAAATATGTTAAAGCACAAGATACTAAACTGTACAAAAATAGAACTGTCAACCAAAAGCTTAGCAACTCTAAGATTGGGAAAGTAAATACATAAAAGCTAATATTTTGGTTAAAAAGAGGGTCGGTTGTGTTAAAATTACTAGGGTGGAAATATTGTAAAACTTTTGTCCAACGACTAGCGGCAATTAGCCCGATCGCCAAACTGAGCAAAAGGGCGATCGCCCGCAGCCAAAAACCCGGCTTAATTACCACAGCTAACATCAGCCCCAGCAGCAAGCTCAACTGCCACCAGTTAGAAAATAGCTGCACCGCCTTAAGCTGGATTGACTCAAATCCGAATTGAATTGGCGGTGTAGACAAACCACCAACTATCCTAAAATCGGCGATACTATCAGCAGCTAAGATTCCACAGTGGATTATTGTTAAAATTGCGATCGCACTTAATCCCAATACCGCCAACAGCAGCCAGGGAAAGGTAATTTGAGATTTAGCAGCAGGTAGTTGATGATTTTTCCCAGTGTTGAGCGCATTTTTTAATGCGATCGACTGGCCCAAAACAGGTGATTTGATGTTTTCGGTGGGATCTTGCAGGCGGCTGGCTAGGGCTAAATTTCCCAGTAAAAACGCGGAAGATGCAGAAAGTGCGATCGCCCCCAGCAGCCCCTGAGTTTTCAGCTTTAACAGCAAAACCTGAAGATATCCAACTTCCTGAAACCAGAGAATTTCTGCCGCAATCCGGGATAAAAACTCAAAAAATAACCACAGCCCTACCAGCAATAAAATTAGTTGAAAAATTCGCTTAATAGTCATTAGTTGTTAATCATTAAAACTGGTTCCAATGCAGAGCCTTGGAACCGATATCCAGAGGCTCTGCCTCATCCAAAAATGGAGGCAGAGCCTCCATATCTGCGTTACCAGGCACAGCCTGGTAACAAATAAAAAGAAACCTTGTTACTTTCTCAGCAAATAGGTAAGCCCTAATTACATTAAAAGCTGATGCCAAACATCACCAATGACTAATGACTAATGACAACCGCCAACTGTCAACTGTCAATTGTCAACTGTCAACTGTCAACTAGCTATACTGCTGATTTACATCCACATCCAAATTAAACAACACTTGCAAAGTCTGCATCGCTTGTCGGCGCGCTTCAATATCCTGCTGCGCGCGTAACTGCACCATCGGATCGTGCAAAATCTTATTCACAATCCCTCTTGTTAAAGATTCAATCACATCTTGATGTTTCTCCGAAAATTCAGAGCCCAGACGCGATAAAGCTTTTTCTAACTCTTGTTCCCGAATCAATTCGATTTTATCCCGCAAACAGCTAATAGTCGGAACAGTTTCGAGACTACGCAACCAGACATCGTAAGCCTCTACTTCCTGTTCCAGCAGCCCCTCAGCTTCCATTGCCATTTTGCGGCGAGTTTCGTGATTTTGAGCTACCACTGCTTTTAAGTCGTCTACATTAAACGATCGCACATTCGCCAATTCGTTCGCATCAGCATCGACGTTGCGCGGCACAGAAATATCCATCAACATCAAAGAGCGATGCTGGTCTAAAACAGCTTCTAATTTAGCTTTATTTAACAACGGAACTGTAGCAGCCGTACAGGTAAACACCAAATCAGAATCGGCAATTACCTGCATCATGTCCGACAGCAGATGCAGGTGCAATTGGGCATCTTTAAACTGATCGGCTAACTCCTGGCCACCGCGCATCGATCGATTGACGATCGCAATATGGCTCGCTCCTTTCGACAGCAAATGCTGCACCAACAAGCGCGACATCTTCCCTGCACCGATAATCGCAATCCGGCTGGTGGCTAAATGCTGACCTTTCATGTGAGCTAATTCTGCCGCCGCCGAAGAAATCGAAACCGCACCAGTACCAATGCTAGTTTCCGTGCGAACACGCTTCCCGGCTGTAAGAGCTTGCTTAAATAAGCGTTCTAAAATTCTGCCAACACCTTTGTACTGCTGGGCGAGTTTGTGAGTTTGTTTCACCTGAGCCAAAATTTGTCCTTCTCCCAGCACCAAACTGTCGAGGCCAGCAGACACTCGCATCAAGTGCATCACCGCATCTTCGTGCAGCAAAATGAACAGGTGAGGGCGCAAAGACTGCAAAGGAACTTTACTGCATTCCGAAAGGAACTGAATCACCTCTCGCACCCCAGGCTCTGACTCGGTGGTAACGATATAAATTTCTAAGCGGTTGCAAGTGCTGAGGATGGCAACTTCTTGAATGTGGGGGTAGCCGCGCAATTGGGCGATCGCCGCTTCAATCTTCTGTTCTGGAATGCTGAGTTTTTCGCGAACTTCAACCGGCGCTGTTTTGTGGCTGAGACCTATGACGGCAATATTCATATCTGTGATTTGTCACTATTTATTTCTTAGTTATCAACAGTCACCTGTGATTAATTCTTAGTTTATCGCTAATTTCTAATCATCGGTGACTGTCAACGGTTAGCGGTGAAAAATTAACATTTCAAAATTAACTGTTAACTCTTAACCTTTAACTAATGACTACTTCAATTGCAGAGATTTCGGCTGGTCAAACATATGGATTGTATCCACAAACCGAGCAGTTTTCGACTGAGAAGAAATTACCAAGCTCTCAGTGCGAGCGCCGCCGCCAAAGAAGCGAACTCCATCCATCAGCGTTCCGGGAGTAATTCCGCAAGCTGCAAACAGAACAGTTTCTCCAGATGCCAACTCTTCAGCATTGTAAATCTTGTCTGGATCTGTGATGCCCATCTCTGTCAGGCGGGCGATATTCTTCTCTTTGCTTTCGCCGATCAAACCAGTTTTGACAATAGCCGGATCGTAAATTAACTGACCTTGGAAGTGACCGCCCAAGCAGCGCATTGCTGCTGCGGAAATCACACCTTCGGGTGCAGCGCCAATACCCATCAGCGCGTGGATGTTGGAACCAGAAAACGCGCAAGAAATCGCAGCAGAAACGTCGCCGTCGCTGATCAGTCGAACTCTTGAACCCGCTTGGCGAATTTCATTAATTAAATCTTTGTGCCGGGGGCGATCCATCACCACCACTACCAAATCTTCAATACTGCGACCGAGGCAATCAGAGATAATTTTGAGGTTTTCGGTTGGCGTTTTGCGAATATCTACATGATTCTTAGCAGCCGCGGGAGCAGCCAATTTGTTCATGTAGAAATCGGGCGCAGCAAACAAACCACCTTTTTCAGAGATTGCCAAAACTGCCATCGAACCGTTTTGACCGTAAGCAACCAGGTTAGTACCTTCGCAGGGGTCAACAGCGATGTCAATTTCGATCAATTCATCGATGTTGCAGACATCTTTAGCATCTTCGCGAGTACAAATACCTACTTGTTCGCCGATGTAAAGCATGGGTGCGTCATCGCGTTCGCCTTCACCGATCACGATGCGGCCGCGCATATGAATTTTGTTCATGCGCTCACGCATGGCTTCTACAGCTACGCGATCGGCTTCATCTTTTTCGCCTTTGCCCATCAAGCGAGCGGAAGCGATGGCTGCCTGCTCGACTACTTCGATAATCTCTAAACCGATTACATTGTCCACAAACTTTATTCTCCCAACTTCTGATGCTTGCCGGTGCTCTTTTGCACTCCCAGCCATCAAGTTTATCAGAGGCGGGGATCTCTGCGAGCGTAAGCACTTGCTTTGTTTGTGTTAACTTTTGCTTCTTTGAGGCTGGGAGGGGAGAGGGGGGAGATGGGGAGATGGGGAAATGGGGAGAGTGGGAGATGGGGAGATGGGGAGATGGGAGATGCGGAGATGGGGATATGGGAGAATTGGGAGAATTTTCCTTCTTCTCTGAATATTGATCGGTTAAATCCATTAAATCCGTTAAATCCGTTACACAATCCGTTGCCGAACTTTCTTGGCCTCCCTTGACTTATCGTAACAGTCGCCTCAGTCCTGAAGTTTTATGATGATAGCAAATCAAATTGTCGCCCCCAAATCGGGACGAACTAGACTTTATAAACGGGGAGCAATAAAAAATGATGATGAAAGCACAAGATATTATGACAACTGAAGTTGTTACCATTCGCGGTTCGGCAACGGTAGCTGAAGCAGTGGCGATGATGAACGAACTGTGTCTGCGCGCATTAATTGTGGAACGCCGCCACGAACAAGACGCCTACGGCATTGTCACGGAAACGGATATTGTTTACAAAGTAACAGCCTACGGAGTAGACCCGCAAAAAGTCCGCGTCTTCGAGATTATGACCAAACCGTGCATCACGGTGAATCCCGACTTGGGCGTGGAATACGTGGCGAGGTTGTTCGCGAATACCCGAATCCGCCGAGCTCCGGTTATTAAGGACAAACTGCTTGGCATTATTTCGGTAACGGATATTTTGACAAAAAGCGATTTTGTTGATAAGCCGAAGAGTGTTTTATTTGAGGAAGAAATCGAAAATGCGATCGCGGATGCCAGAACTGTCTGTGCCCAGAAAGGCGCTACTTCTAGAGAGTGTGCTGTAGCTTGGGACATTGTAGAGGAAATGCAGGCTGAGGCTGCTCATCAGCGATCGATGAAGCTTGACAAAACGGCTTTTGACGAGTATTGCGAGGAGAATCCCGAAGCTGCCGAAGCACGGATGTACGACAGTTAATTTAGTCATTAGTCAGCAGTCATTGGTCATTGGTCATTAGTTGTTAGTTGTTAGCTGTTGTTATAAGCGAGCAATCTTTGTGCGACATTTATTAAGTTTTAATTGCTGACTAATGACTGCTGACTAATGACTGCTGACTAATGACTGCGTTTATTCAATTGCTTGAATGCACTCAGGACTGTCTTTGCTGGAACTGTTGACGATCGCACTTACGGCCTTTGCTGTCATGGCTGTGGCAGCATACGGCTTTAACAGCGGCAAAACTTCCTGAGCACTGTTAACAGCAGGATCGAGCCACTTTTCCCAGGCGCACTCAGGGAGAATCACCGGCATTCGATCGTGCACTGGCTGCACTGTTTCGTTAGCAGCGGTAGTAATTATAGTGCAAGATACAATGTTTTCTGCTTCGGGAGATTGCCAATTTTCCCACAAACCCGCAAAAGCAAAAAGTTCGCCCTCCGCCATTTGAAAATAGTAAGGCTGTTTGTGCTTTCCCTGGGGTAGCCATTCGTAGAAACCGTCAGCAACTATCAAACATCGCCTGTGCTTGATGGCGCTGCGAAAAGCAGGTTTTTCGGCTACAGTTTCCGATCGCGCATTAATCATCTTACTGCCTATTTTCAGATCCTTTGCCCAACTCGGAATCAAGCCCCAGCGCATAAATTGGAACTGTCGCTGCATTTGCTGGGGAGAAACTGTAACTGTCGCCACTGATTGAGTTGGGGCGATATTGTATCGCAGTTTGATATCGGGAACTTCCGACAGTTTGAAGAATTCGGCGATGATTTGAGATGAAGTATTTAAAGTGAATCGTCCGCACATAATTTATAGTTGGTACATCTCCAGATTTCCCCCATTTCCCCTTGACAATCAACTCCGCAAACGGCCCGATCGCAAAATGCTAAGAATTAACCAAAAACCCAAAAAACTAGCCGCCCCAAACAAACCATTGCTCAAAAAAGATAGCTGAGCAGTTTGTGCATTAGAAGAAATAATTGCCGCCCCCACAATCAGCGAACCTACAACAATACTAAAAGAAAGCCGATTCGCAGAATCCCCCAAAGTGCGGCGCAACGGATCGAGTTCTTTTATGCTCAAGTTCCACTTCAAAGTCTCCGAAGTAACCCTGTCTAAAAGCACTTCCACCTGTCGCGGAGATTGCAAAGATAAGCTTTTCAGATCCAGAGCTGTTCTCAACAGAGCTTGTATCGGGTCATCTCCCAATAACTGACGCCGAAACATATCAGTCATCAGCGGTTTCACCTGCTCTATAATATTGAATCTGGGATTAAAAGAACGCGCCAATCCTTCCAAATTAGCTAGAGTTTTTGCATACAAACCGAGATTGCTGGGTAGCCTAATTTTATTGTTTCTGGTAATTTCCAGTACCTCATAAAATATTTCCGATAAGTTCATTTGCGACAAGCTAATATTGTAATACTTTCGCAGCATTCTAGCCAAATCATTCTCTAGATTAGCCAAACTTGTAGGCTGAGCAAATTCTGCCATTTGCAATGTTAATTGAGCGCAGCGCTGAGCGTCTAAATCGACAATTGACAGTAACATTTCTGTCAAATTCTGCTGTGTGCGCGGGTCTAATCTGCCGACCATGCCGCAGTCTAGCAGGGCAATCCGACCGTCTCTGAGATAAAATAAATTGCCTGGATGCGGGTCTGCGTGAAAGAATCCGTCGATATACAACTGCTGGAAGAAAACGCGGCAAAGCAGGGTTGTAATTGCTTCGCGTTCGGCATTTATATCTCCTTTGTGGCCAATTCCTTGCAAATCGCCTAACAAAATCGGCACTCCATTCAGCCATTCCATTACTAAGAGTTTTTTTGTAGTCAACTCCCAGTTAATTTCTGGTAGAACAACTTGTTTTGGGTCGAACCATTTACTTTTAGATAAATTGCGGCGCAGTTCGTCGGTGTAGCTGGCTTCTTGAATGAAGTCTAGTTCTGCGCGCAGGGCGATCGCAAATTCTTCGGCTAAGGCGACAATATCGTATTGTTGACCGAAGTCTGTGAGCATGACAAGTTCTGCTAAACCTCGGAGCACGGCGATGTCTTGTTCGATGACAATATCAATACCGGGGCGCTGAACTTTGAGGGCGACTTCGCGGCCGTCTTTTAAGGTAGCTTTGTGGGTTTGGGCGATCGACCCTGCGGCGATCGCCTGAGTGTTAAATTTAGCGAAGGTATCTTCGAGAGATTGTTTGAGTTCCTTGCGGACAATAAATTCTACTTCCGACCAGGGTACGGGCGGAACTTCCGCTTGTAGCGTCGAGAGGGTTTCGATGTAGGCGGCGGGTAAAAGGTCGGGACGGGTACTCAGCAATTGTCCCAATTTCACAAAAACTGGGCCTAATTCGACGAGGATGTTGCGCAGAACAGCGGGAGTTGGGAGGCTGGGCGCGTCGGTTTTGCGGCCGGTTAGGAGGCTTTTCATGTAGTCCCAACCGTTGCGGAAGACGACCTCTAGGATTTCTCCTTTGCGAGAAGTGTTTTGAACTAGGCTGAACAAGGGGCCTCCGGGTCGATCGGGTTTAAGGGCAATATAACTCTAGGATAGCGCTGTTAACCGGGCTGACGAGTGTCTTGGGGAATAACTTGGGGAAAGGGTGCGATCGAATTTTGGGATGTGGGGGCGATCGGTTGTAGATAGTTTTCCCCATTAAATGCGCTCTTTTTATGAAAGTCCAGACTAAAATTGCACAGGCGATGTGATTTGTTTGAATTCTGGCTTTCCGACATTGACAAGGTTCAGTAGCTGTTAATTGTTTGAGTTTGCGATAAATTGTTAAAAGTTTTTAACGTTGACTACAAACTTTTCTTACATCAGTTGTTTCACTTTGATTTAAGTCATCAGTTGCCATATATTCCGGGAAATTTGGTATAAACAGTAACGCGGAAAAGTTTCACTTTTAGCTTGTAGCTGCGCTGTCTTCCCTCTCTTTCGCCAAGACAGTGCAACCACAAACCTTAGTTAAATCGGTCAGCCCTTGTAAATCCTGACCACATAGGATCTGTGTTTGCCTTTAGCGATCGCTAATGCCGCCAACTAATCCTCTACCCAATTGAGTAACCCAAGAGAAGTAACAGCTCCAAAAAAGTGAGCTCCAATCAGATTCACGTTTGCCATTGTCACAAAAATATCTAATGAACGAATCACATTTTCTGGTGCATAAGCGGCCATCGCTTGCGGTTGACTAAGAGTTTTCGCTAGGACTACAGCAACTGTTTCTTCAGAAGCGACAAACGCGATTAATACCCCCACCAAACTAGAAATTAATCCAATTTGTAAGGTTTTAGTAATATGTTCTTTGCTGGGATATACTTGGGAATTTTCGGCGTGCAAAAGTCTGCCTAAAAGCCTATAGCGAAAATCCCAAAAAATTCTAAAGCACAGCAATAAAAGGCCGACTATCGCTAAAACTATCCCGAAACCAATACCTGCATTATTATTGGTTTGTTCACTCATGTTGCGACCCAACATAGCAAATACTAAAACAATGCCGGAAACAGCACCCAAGAATAACTGTATCCAGAAGCTAACTCGACTGAACAAGCGAAAAGTTGTGACGAATTCGGTGTTCGTCAGCGGTTGTGACAAGGATTCTGGTTGATTCATTATATACACCTTATTGCTGAATTGATCGTCAAAATAAACGAGGCAAGAAAGAGATTCTGCTTGTCTTGCTGGCGCAAGCGACCACCTTGTGGCTAGCTATTAGACTTCTCCTGAAAACTCAGTTCAGCACAGGCAGGATGCCTGATATTTTAGAACTGATTTGGGCAATTTCCGGTAAATAAAAGGTTGAACTCAACACAGCCACTGCCGTTGTGGTTGATTCCATTTTCCTAATATCCTCCTCTGAACCATCAACTTCTTGCGACAATGGCAATTTAGAATCTTAAAAATAGACTTAAGTAAAAGGTCTATTGTCCCTGTTCAACATTTCAAAATGTTGCTTCTCTCTCTATTTAATCTAACTAGCCAAACTTTGCCATCTGTCTAATGCCATAAAAAAATATCCATCTGATGGAAGATGATTGAGGAACAACTTATGATATTGCTTTCAGTTAAGTGCGATCGCTCGGACGATTGGCGATAGATGCTTGCTTCCCAACTGCCGCAAGGGGGCGCATCCATTCTTACAATATCTTGAAGGCAATTTTCTCACAGCTATCATTATGAAAAAGCAGGTATCTTTTCTTCCCGCTTACACCTTAGATCTCTTGACAGCATTCGGATTTTTATTAGGTTTTTTGGGAGTATTTTTAGCGCTGCCAATTCTAATTGTTATTCAAACTTGGGTTAAAAAAAATTAATTAAAGATATACTAGACGGCTGACAGACTACTCCATGATGCCAGCCATTATATAGCCCATAAACCTATATTTGTCAAGCCCCAAAAAGGTGAAAATTATCAATTAATCTGCCGTTGACACTCCCGCTCCAGACAGATAAAAAACATTTCTAAACAAGCTAATCTTTAAATCAATAAATAATAACATAAATTATTGGTTTAATAACTCCGTTAACTGGAAAGGAATGCACTATTGCCTATGGCAGCAGTCGTTAACAACTACATTGTCAAAAAATATGAAACCGCAGAACTCACCCACCGACAGCATTCAACAGTCAATTCGACGGACAGCTTCTCATCCCTGGTTTGAGCGGCTGGCAAGATTGGGATATGCTTCCAAAGGCTTAGTTTACTTTATTGTCGGTTTTCTAGCAGCACAAGCAGCCTTTAGTATGGGCGGCAGGACAACCGATACTAGCGGTGCATTATCAGAAATTGTTAACCAACCCTTCGGTAAATTTCTGCTATTTCTTGTAACGATTGGCATTATTGGTTATTTCCTTTGGCGTATGGTTCAGACAATTATCGACCCAGAACACCAAGGACAAAAAATGGATGCCAAGCGAATTGCCCAACGCATTGGCTACGCCTTCAGTGCTTTAGCTTACGCAGGTTTGGCTTTAACGGCTGTAAAACTGATAATGGGTTCGGGCGGTGGTAAAAAGGATACAACCGAAGATTTGACAGCCCAACTTTTAGCGCAACCATTTGGACAATGGCTGGTAGGATTGGCGGGATCAATTGTTATTGGTGTAGGTTTTTCTTATTTCTACGAAGCATATAAAGCCAAATTCCGCCACCATTTCAAGCTAGATGAAATGAGCCAAAACGAGCTAACTTGGGCGACACGGTTGGGTCGATTTGGAATTGCTGCCCGTGGGATTGTTTTCGTTATAATCGGTCTTTTCTTTATTCAAGCAGCAAGGCTATCGGATGCCAGTCAAACGAAGGGATTGGGCGAGGTGTTGGCAATTCTGGGAAAACAGCCTTTTAGTCCAGTGATTTTGGGTATCGTACCTTTGGGTTTAATTGCCTATGGCATCTACTCGGTAATTGAAGCTCGCTATCGGAAAATTTTGCGCTCATAAGCTGGCCCGTTATACAGAGAGTTATGAATTTTGAGTACAACAATTTTTGTGAATTACAGGACTTAGGGAGGCACACTACATATAGTTTGCCCACAAAGGGTGATGGCGTTGGGCCCTCGCCCGCGATCGCGTTTTTTCTGCGACAAGCATGGGTTTCATGTAGTCCCAACCGTTGCGGAAGACGACTTCTAGGATTTCTCCTTTGCGAGAAGTGTTTTGAACTAGGCTGAACAAGGGGCCTCCTGGTCGATCGACTTTGCTAGCAATATAACTACTAGCATAGGGCTGTTAACCAAGCTGACCAGTGTCTTGAGGAATAACTTGGGGGGAATAGCGGGAATGGGCGCGAGAGCTTTGGGGTGTGGGGGCGATTCCCTACCGAATAGCTGCGCCGCGCGTGCTTTTGCTATTACTCCTGATGGTATTATAGACTTTATGGTCTAGATTTTTTATGCATAGTATGTTATCGAAAAGCATGAATCGGGGCTTAATCGGGTTGGCTCTTAATTAATTTATTCTCCTACAAATTACGTTTACTTATGAGTATTGAACTTGTATCGGCTAACATTAAAAACTTTAGGAGCTTAGGCGATCTTACGTTAAATTTTAAAGATTTAACGATTTTAGTGGGCTGTAACTCTAGCGGAAAGTCTAACTCTCTACAGGCATTATCGATTCTCAGTCAGATGGTAACAGTTGGTTCTCCCCCCCCTGTGGAGTTTATGCAAAGATTCTTGAGATTTGGGGGAAATCAAGATATTACTTTTTCTATTACTGTCAAACAAGCTAAGAAAACAGCCGAGTATACTGTATCTATGTCTCTACAAGAAGGAAAATTTTTTTATTCGCGCGAGCAACTTTTGATAGGTAAGCATAAAGTAATAGAATCAAAAAATGGCGAGGGTACAGTGCGAGATGAAAAAGGAAGAAATTCTCAGAGATATCAATCTAAAGCTGGCAACTTAGCCTTAAAGTCTGCCGGTGATTTTGGAGACAGACCATTTACGGCTAAACTTGCAGAATTTATCATAAATTGGGACTTCTACGATTTAGATCCTAAGTCGATGAGAGGTAGTCCTATGTTTGTAATTGGCGACAATATTGTAATGAACAGAGAAAATATTCCCAGTCTGGGTAGCACAGGTATGGAAATTCAAGATGTTTTACAATACTGGGCTGAGAACGATCGAGAAAAGTTTGAATTAGTTAGTCAAGAACTTAATGATTGTCTGGGTATAAGCTTAAAGTTAGTGGACGAAGAAGGAGAGAAAATAATTAAAGTATTGGAAAAAGGTAGTTTAGAGATTCCTTTGTCCAATATGTCAGATGGCACTCTCCGAATTATGGCTTATTATGTGTTACTTCATCAAGATCAGCTACCTACACTGATTGGGATTGAAGAACCTGAACGCAATCTTCATCCAGGACTGCTAAGAGAGGTTGCATCTGTAGTAAAAAGACTGTCTCAAAAAACACAGGTAATTATTACCACTCATAGTTCCCAGTTACTTGATTGTTTCAATTTGGATGAAATAAACTCAGATGTTTCTGTACTACTTCTAAGCAAAACAGATGACGTTGGAACACAAGCTTTTCCCGTAGATGAGTTAGGGAAGTGTCGGGATGATTTATCTGAATGGATGAGAGACTTTGGAGTAGGTAGTGCAATTTATCACAGTCATCTACTACAAGGAATTTTAGAACAATAGTATGAGTAATATTCTTATCTGGGCTCCAGAGTCAGATTTTGATAGTAAAACTGTTTGCTGTATAGCTAAGAAGATTGTTAAATACTATGACTCCAATATAACTGTTTTGGATAGTTCTAAAATAGCTTTTAATCAAGCTATCAAAAAAACAGGAGGTGATGGGCTAAAAAAGGCAGTTGATATTTATCTTATAAACAACGAAATAGTGATATTTTTACTTGATGCAGATGGTGTACAATCTCAAGCTCAACGATTGCAAGAACCTAATTCTCTAATTAATAGAATCAATAGAGTTGTAGCACAATCTCAAGGGAAATGTTTGTTAATACTTATACGTCAAGAATTAGAAGCTTGGCTATTAGTTGACTGTCTTGGCATTTGTTGCTACTTTACAAAAAATCTCGGAACTAGAACCGATCCGAAATGGGAAAAGTTTGCTAATAAATATCAAAAAGGTCAAACAAATTTGATAGTTGAAGCTGAATCTGGAGGGAAAAATGCTAAGGAGTATTTAGTCAATTTTTCTAAAGATATTGTCAAAAAGATAAATTCTCAACTGAAAGATAAAGATTTAAAAAAACAGCAATATTCTGAGAATGAGTCAGATAAAGTTGCCGAGAAACTAGAGATTACCGATCAAACGATCGCCCGAAATAACTCATTAAGTGAATTTGCTCAACATTTTAAGAAGAAAGTAGATTCTAATGAATAAGTGGGCTTTTAATTTGGTTCCGTCCAGAGGTTGGTAGTAAGAACTTTATTCCTAGGGTTCTTGTTGGATAAGAAAGGACTTCAGTCCTTACTACGCACCTGTTTTTTTAGTGATACGCCCTTTACAACAAATCTTTCAATTTGTCATCTTCTCCCAACACTTTAATCACCTGTTTAATCTCCTGCGTCCTGTCTTTTTTCACAATTAACGTCACATTCCCATCTCTGACAACTACAACATCTTCTAAACCAATCGTGACAATCACTTCATTGTCATCCGCTGCATAAAAAATGCTTTCCTTAGTATCAATTCCGACGTGTTTTGCTAACTCGACATTTGGCTTGTCTCCTTGCAGCAAACGGGCGATCGCATTCCAATCACCCAAATCGTCCCAACTAAAGCCTACGGGCAGTACACAAGCCTTTTGCGTCTTCTCCATCAGCGCGTAATCGATGCTAATTTTCGGCAATTCGGAGTAAGCAGCAGCGCCTTTTGTTTCCAAAGCTGCCATCATTTCCGGTACATGATTTCGCAATTCTGTCAAGACAGTGCCAACTCGAAATACGAATATTCCGCCATTCCAACTAAACTTACCGCTGTTTACAAATTCTTCGGCGGTGGCGCGATCGGGCTTTTCCGTAAATCTAGCCACGCGGTACGCCGGAAAACCGCCAAAAGTGCCAATTTCTTCGCCTTGTTCGATGTAGCCGTAACCAGTGGAAGCATAACTCGGTTTGACTCCCAAAGTGGCGATCGCATCCTGATTCTTCGCCAACTCCGCCGCCGCCTCCAAAGTCTTGATAAACTCCTGCGGTTCCCCAATCCAGTGATCCGCCGGGAAAAAACCAACAACCGCATCCTCACCGTAACGCTTCGCAGTTTCGATAGCAGTCCAAGCCACCGCCGGCGCAGTATCTCGGCCCTCCGGTTCCGCCAGCAAATTCTCAGGAGGTAACAGCGGCAACTGTTCCCGCACTCCATCGGCCAACATTTCCGATGTTACCACCCACAAATCCTCCCAACCATTACCTAATTCCAAAAGTCTTTCCGCAGTAGCTTGTAGCAAACTCTTGCCGCTACCATCAAGACTCAAAAACTGCTTGGGGCGCTGCTTGCGACTCAGAGGCCAGAAACGTTCGCCTTTACCGCCGGCCAGAATCACAGGAATTAAGGTTCTACTCATGGTTTAAAGTTTAAATACTTGATACTATTTTGCCTTGATACCCAGAGGATATTTGTAAAGAATTACTGAGCAAGAATCAGATAAAACGGCGGTTGAAACCCCGTCAGAGTCAAACGTAGGCGTTAGCCTTCCCGAACGGTATTCCGCTTCCGCTCCATTAGGAAGACAAAGTAATTTTAACCACCCACTCTTCAACCCCTCTGAACTCGGGTTTTGTGTGTATAGACGCGGTTTCAACCGCCCGGTCTTTTATTACTTCGACAATTCGACATTGAGTTCGTTCACAACACGGCGTTTAAGCGCTACCGAATTTTCTCTAGGTAGCAAGTCAAACACTTTTCTCAAGGCATCGTCTACCTGTTCAAACGGTATTTGTCCTTTTTCGTTAAAAACTACTTTTCCTGATTGGTCTAGAATGACTGTTTGAGGTACGAATCCTTCGTAATAATGTCCCGGTTCAGTGAGTTTCGGTGATGGTTTTGGAGGCAAAGAGTCAACGCTTATCGGCATGAGATCTGCCGCGCGACCGTAAAATTCCTGGAGTTGAGAGACGACGATCGCGTATTGCTTGGAGTCCCTGCTGTCGTCAGTGTAAAAAACCAACACTACAGGTTTCTTCCGCTTGAAAGAATCTGTCATCTTGACTTTAGGAGGAACTAGGGAACCGTTGCCGGCGTAGAGGGCATAGATAGTGCCGTCGAAGCGATCGTCTGTGAGAGTTGCGAAGGCTGGTGGCGTGCTGGTGAAAAGTATCAAGCTAAGTGCCAGCGTCACCGTTAACAGACTGGCTGACAAGATTCGCCGCAGCAACCGGATGCCAGAAGCAGCAGTAACAATTAAATTTTTGGACTCGGAAAATATCATAGGTTGTTGGCAGTTGCTGTAGGCTGGCTTCATCAGATGCAAAAACTTTTTTAAGTTTATCAGCAAATGTATGCAAATGTTGTTGAGTAGGTTAAAGTAGTTTCGGATCGGCGATCGCAATTTGCTGATAGAAGACGCTCGCGGTTGAAACCGCGTCTATACAAGCAAAACCTACTCCAAGCAGGTTGAAGAGCGGGTGATTTAAATTACGTTATTCTCTTTAGTCCCTCGCTCTCTCGGACATCGTTTGACGAGAAGCGGTTTCAACCGCCGTCTTATCCCAAGCGTATTGAAATCTAACTGATATCTAAAAACTGACAACAGAGAACTGACAACTTATGATAGCTTTGGTTGACGCACTCCTCGCCCAAACGCCCGCTGCTGATGTTTCCGGGCCCGCTCCACTCAATTTGGTGCAGACGATTGTTTTAGGAATTGTACAGGGATTAACGGAGTTTTTACCTATCAGCAGCAGCGCTCATTTGAAGGTAGTGCCGATCGCCCTGGGATGGGGCGATCCGGGGGTTGCCTATACTGCTATTATTCAGTTGGGCAGCATTGTGGCTGTGCTTTGGTACTTTTGGAAAGACTTGACAACGATAACTTTGGGTGCAGTCAACGCTGTAATGCGGCGTGACTACGAATCCCAAGAGTTTAAAATGGCTTTGGGGATTGCTTTAGGAACAATACCGATAGTCTTTTTTGGGCTGCTAATCAAGATATTGGTTCCCGATTTTGACAAGTCACCGTTGAGGAGTTTGGCCAGCATCGCCATTGCTTCGATCGTCATGTCGCTGCTGTTAGCCATAGCAGAAAAAATTGGCACGCGCGATCGAACTTATGAAAAATTAACTGTTAAAGATGGTATTTTGATGGGATTAGGTCAAGCAATGGCGTTGATTCCGGGCTGTTCGCGATCGGGTTCCACCCTAACAGCAGGATTGTTCATGGGATTGGAGAGAGCCGCCGCCGCACGGTTTTCTTTTTTATTAGGAATTCCGGCAATTACTCTGGCGGGATTAGTGGAATTGAAGGGTGCTTTGGGAGAAGGAATGGGCGATGCTGGAGTTGTGACTTTGGCAATAGGAACTATTTCGGCGTTTGTATTTTCTTATTTGTCGATCGCGTGGCTGATGAAATTCCTACAAACTCAGAATACTTGGGTGTTTGTGTGGTATCGGCTGGCTTTTGGCGTGGCTATTTTAACCGCGCTCGCAGGTGGGGCATTGAGAAATAGTTAATAGGTGAAATAAGCTTTACAGGAGCGGCTAAAGTCGCTCCTGCCTACAAAATAGCAGCAAACAAGGATAGAATTAAACTATGACCGCACATCAAAAATCCATCATCGACCAATTCACCCGTCAGGCTGTGCCATTCTCTAACTTGTATGGCCACACAAATCAAGAATCTCTAGATTTACTGATGAAAATGGCCAACGTATCTGACAAGGATACAGTTCTAGATGTTGCTTGCGGCCCTGGTATTGTTGCTTGTGCTTTTGCGGCAGTTTCCGATCGCGTTACTGGCATCGATTTAACACCAGCAATGCTAGAACAAGCCCAGATTTTGGCACAGCAAAAAAACTTGACTAATATCTCATGGTTGCAAGGCGATATCGAGACGCTACCGTTTCCCGATGATAGTTTTTCCGTTGTGCTGAGTCGTTACGCTTTCCATCATCTTTTGCGGCCGGAGGTTGTGCTGTCAGAGATGGTTCGGGTGTGTCGCGCGGGCGATCGCATTTTGATTGCTGACGTAGCAATGCCGCCGGAAAAAGTTGATGCTTACAACTATATTGAGAAGCTGCGCGATCCATCTCACACTCGTGCTTTGACTCTGGAAGAGTTGCCAAAATTAGTCGCGGATGCGAATCTGCAAAATGTCAAGTTGGCATTTTATAAAGTAGAATTGGGACTGGAACAACAATTAGCTGCTTCTTTTCCAAACCCAGGCGATGACGATAAGCTGCGACAAATTTTTAAAGATGATATTGGTGTTGACCGTCTGGGGATTGACGTGCATTTCCAAGGCGATGAAATTCATTATGCGGTTCCCATCGCTGTCATTGTGGGCGAAAAAGCAAAGTGATAATTAACTGGCAAAAGCAATTAAATAATTGATCTAGCAGCAATTTAAATACTGCTGTTAATTCCAACAATCGACTCAACTTAAATCAGAAGCGATCTCATCTCCTGTCAATAGCTCGCAATCAGTAAGGTTCGTAGTGCGGACGACCGTCCACACTACGAACCGAAATGGATGCTTCACTAAGAATTCAAAACTTTAACAAGCTATCCGCTATTATTATCATACACCAAGCAGCACAATTCTATTTTCGCCGAGGCTAAGCGATGTCTACCGAAAAATTAGTTAACTGGCTCGAATCGAACACCGAATTAGGCATATTATCCCGCGACATTTTACAGGCGATCGCGCTGGAAATGGAAATGGCAACTTTTCCTACGGGATTTCGAGTGGTAATCGAAGATACGCCCGTCACCAATCTCTACATTCTAGAAAAAGGACAAGCCGATCGCTACCGGCGCAAACAACCCGGTTTAATGTGGGGGAGTAGTTTGTTACCGGGGGCGATCGTCAATTTATCAGCCCTCCAACGATCGCAACCGGCAGATAGTCGAATTATTGCCCGTACAGAATGTCAATTTTGGGTAATTAGTGCCTCACGCTGGCGCAGTTTGCTAGAAAGATATCCACGCATCACCGAAGCCTACGCTCAACGCTTGGCTGCGAAATTAGAGCAGCTAGAATCAGAAATCGCCTACGAAAGAGAGCGTCAAAACGCACTCCGCACCTATTTAGTACCAAGGGCGAAACGCGGAGTAATTGGAAATAGCCGTTATGCAGTGAAATTGCGCCAACAAATTCGCACAGCATCGAGCGACAATCGATCGGTATTAATCTCTGGCGAACCTGGTTTAGAAAAAGATAATTTAGCTGCTTTAATTCATTTCGGTTCCCACCGCCGCAACGAACCAGTTATTCAGATCAAAAGTGCCTTGCTTCAGGCTAATGGAGCGGAATTATTCGGGCGTTTGGGCGGCAAACCGGGATTGTTGGAATGGTTGGGCGAAGGGACGTTAATTTTCAATGACGTGCAAGAATTACCCGCTCAATTATGCCCCCAAATTCAGCAATTATTAACCGAGGGAACCTATACCCTAGTAGTCAGAGAAGGACAAATACCACCGCCACCGCGTTCTACTAATGCCCGCATAATTTTAATCTCAGAAATTGTGCAGCCCAAGCTAGATAAGCTGACACAACACAAGATTAAAGTCCCATCCTTGCGGGTACGAAAAACAGATTTGGAGGCACAAGTCAACTATTATCTCAATATTCTTGGTCGCCAAAAGAAATTAATCAAGCCCCAAGTCACACCAGAAGCAATTCGCCGCTTGCAAACCTACGATTTTCCAGGTAATTTGCAGGAATTGCAGGGAATGGTCGATCGCGCTTTAGTTCAAGCCCAGGGAAGTCAGGTACTAACCGAAGAAGTGTTTTGGGCCCAGGCGGCGAAGAAACAAAAATTTCGCCTGAATTTATTAAATATCTATCCTAAACTTCGGCAATTTTTGCGGAGCGATTGGTATCCCGATCGCGTGAATTATTGGTTTACCAGTTGGGTATTTGCATTAGTAGTAATTATCCTATTTGTTGCTCCCCAAGATAGAGAGCATAATTTTGCTCTCAACATTTTTTGGGCGTGGTGGTGGCCGTTGATGTTATTATTATTCCCCATTGTCGGGCGATTGTGGTGTGCCTTTTGCCCTTTTATGATTTATGGGGAAATCGTCCAAAAACTATCGCTGAAAATTTTTCCGCGAACTCTCAATAAATGGCCGCGTCAATTAGCTGAAAAATGGGGTGGTTGGTTTCTGTTCGGACTATTTACTCTAATATTTCTCTGGGAAGAATTGTGGAATCTAGAAAATACCGCCTATTTATCCAGTTGTTTGTTATTGCTGATTACGGCGGGCGCGGTAATTTTTTCGCTAATTTTTGAAAGGCGGTTTTGGTGTCGCTATTTATGCCCAATCGGAGGGATGAATGGATTGTTTGCTAAACTTTCAATCATCGAACTACGCGCCCAACAAGGAACCTGCGCGGCGGAATGCACCACCTACCAATGTTATAAAGGCGGCCCAGGATTGGGGGAAGGATTAACTACTAATGGATGTCCGATTTATTCCCATCCCGCCCAATTAACTGATAATAAAGATTGCGTCTTGTGCATGACTTGCTTAAAAGCTTGTCCCCATCGATCGGTAGAATTAAATGTGCGCCCTCCGGGAATCGAATTATGGACAACTCACGTTCCTCACAGTTATGAAGTTGCCCTGTTATTTCTCTTATTAGGCGGTATCTATCTCCATCGCTTACCGGAGATCGATAGTTTGTTGGGGCTGGGTATCAATTTAGAGCAATTTTTACCTCATTTAGGAATGTCGCTCGCGGTGTTAATTATCCCGCCACTGATTCCGTTAGTAGCTTACGCCGTCATGCAGGCAATTTACCGATTGGGACAAGCAAAAAGTATCCCATTTACAACCTATAAACCCCTCTCATTTGTCTCTCTGGCCTACGGATATCTACCCCTAGTTTGGGGCGGTAGTTTGGCTCACTATTGGCGATTGGGTTTGCAGGAAGGCGGGCGAGTTATTCCGGTAACTTTTGCCACTTTCGGACGAATTAGAGACGATTTGCCTAGTTTTGTAGGAGATCCAGCGGTGATTAGTTTTTTGCAAGGTTTTACTTTGATTGTCTCATTGTTGGTGACGATATTTGTGACTCAACAAATTGCTAAGCGATCGATTAAATCTTTGATTCCCCAGCATTTAGCGAGTTTGTGCCTGATGGTGAGTTTGTGGTATGCGATCGTGGGTAGCTAATGTAAAATAAAACAAGGAGGATTTACTATGACTTCACAACTTCAACAAGCGATCGATCTTGCTCAGTCAATGTCATTGACAGAACAACTTGAACTACTTAAAACACTATCCACTATTATCCAACACACCCATTCCCTGGAAACTCAAGCTACGACAACAGAAGAAGATACAGATTTTTCAGCAGCAAGCTTTCGCCAATCTTGGCAGCAAGCCATAACTGGACAAACATTACCCCTTTCTCAACTTTAGGAGGGTTTCGCACAACTTCTGAAGAACCAGATGCTTGAGTTTTTTCGTTATAATCTCATGAGTAAACTGGCTGGAAGCAAACTATGTCAATACCGAAAAAAGGAACAAGAAAAATTATTGTAGATGGGGAACCTTTCGTCTGGCTAATCCGAAGACAAGCTACTAATATACAAGCAGAATCCGGCTGCGGAAATCTTCATGTTGCTGTCGAACACGCTGAAGAATCAGGTGGCGTGTTAGTTATCCGCACCGATCGACCTCATCCTCAAGGTTGGAGTCGCACTAACTGTGAATTTATACCGATAAAACCTGCTGAGGGAGCGCCGCCAGAGGTAAAAGTATGGCAGATTATTTCCACGCAAGAAGTGAAACCAGTAAAACCCTCTGATGTAGCACAATGGATACGGCAAGCAATGCAACTCGGATGGCAGCCAATGCGATCGGGAATACCTTTTAATGTGCAGATTGCAGGAGGACGTGCAGAAAAAATATATTAGAGCCGGGAGTGTCGATCGGCTATGCTGAAGATAGAAAATTCACACCACCCTCAATCTCAAAATGCTACTCGTGCCCACGGCTGAACCAATTCCGCTAGTGGCTGATGCAAACGGTGTCATCCGCATTAGCACAACCAGAGTCACCCTAGATACAGTTCTTACAGCTTTTCTAGAAGGAGCCACAGCAGAAGAAATCCGGGAACAGTACCCGTCTCTTGAACTTTCGGATGTTTATTTTGCGATCGGCTACTACTTGCGACACCAATCCGAAGTTGACGCTTATCTGATGGAACGTCAACGTCTTGCCGCAGAAGTTCAGCAGGAAGCAGAAAGGCGTTTTAACCCAGTTGGAATACGCGATCGCTTATTAGCAAGACGCAACCAAAAAGGGTAGTTTTATATGCTGCGATTATTGGCTGATGAAAACTTTAACAATCAAATTGTTCGGGGTATTTTGCGGCGGAATCCCGATGTTGAGATTGTCCGCGTTCAAGATATAGGACTCAGAAAAGCAGACGATCCAACAGTCTTAGAATGGGCGGCGCTGCAAGGGCGGGTTGTACTAACTCATGATGTAGCAACCATGACCAACTTTGCCTACGATAGAATCGAAGCAGGTTTGGCGATGCCAGGGTTATTTGAAGTCAGCCGCCGTGTTGCAGTGGGTTTGGCGATTGAGGAAATTTTGCTAATTTCTGAGTGCAGTCTGGAATGAGAATGGGAAGGACAAGTGCGATTCTTACCTTTACGCTAACTGCCATAAAATTGTCATAATTCAATTAATGATACAGATTTAATGTGACTTAATAAATACAATAAATCATTTGAAAGCTTGTGGATTGTGGGTCGATCGCACTTCACAAACACCTATTTTTTCCTAGGCGGTCTGCTTGACAAATGGTATAAATTATGATATGAGTTGAGACTTGATTAAAATATAAAATTAATTTTTGAATAGCAATTTATCAAACTTGAAAATGCAAGCGCGATCCTATGAGCGAATCCTCAACCAAACCAGCCCGAATCACCAAAGTTATCCCCGACAGCATCGCAGCCGAAATGGGATTTGATGCCGGAGATTCCATCGTCGCCGTCAACGGCCAAAAACCCCGCGACTTAATCGACTATCAATTTCTGTGCGCCGACGAATTTCTGGAACTAGAAGTTTTAGATACCAAAGGCAAAACTCACAAGTTAGAAATAGAAAAAGAGTATGACGAAGACTTGGGTGTGGAATTTGAAACGGCCCTCTTCGACGGACTAATTCAGTGTAACAATCGCTGCCCTTTTTGCTTTATTGACCAGCAACCTTCGGGAAAGCGCGAAACTCTTTATTTCAAAGATGATGACTATCGCCTCAGCTTTCTTTATGGCAGCTATCTCACTCTCACTAATTTGACTGAAAAAGAGTGGAACCGAATCGAACAAATGCGGCTTTCTCCTCTCTATGTTTCGGTGCACGCTACCGAACCGGATGTGCGAATTCGCTTGTTGAAAAATTTTCGGGCTGGGAAGATTCTCGAACAAATCAAATGGTTTCAAGACCGCCGCTTGCAAATTCATGCTCAAGTTGTGGTTTGTCCGGGAATTAATGATGGCGAACATTTGGAACGGACTTTGTTGGATTTGGCAAAGTTTCATACCGGAAATATCCCGGCTGTGGCATCGGTGGCTGTGGTGCCGGTGGGTTTAACTCGCTTTCGTCCTGCGGCAGATGAATTAATTGCTGTAACTGCCCAAAAAGCGCGGGAAGTAATCGAGCAAGTGCAGAAAATTCAAGGGGTTTTGAGTCAGGGAAAAGGTGGCGGAAAAACTAAGAAAAAGAGTTCAAAATCGCGCTGTATTTGGCTGGCTGATGAGTGGTTTTTAATCGCTGGTTTAGATTTGCCGTCGGCGGCAGATTATGAGGATTATCCCCAAATTGGTAATGGTGTGGGCTCTATCCGCCAGTTTATTGGGCAGTTTGAAACGGCTTTTGCGAAGCTGCAACCGCTGCCGGTTATTCCACCTCGTAGGTTGGTTTGGGTGGTGGGAAATGCTGTTGAAAAGGCTTTTGAGCCGATCGCACAACAACTAAACCAGATTCCCGGCTTGTCTGTCAATATGGCAGCACTCTCCAGCCGCTACTGGGGACAAACTATCACTGTCACGGGTTTGCTCACCGGGCAAGATTTGCTCGAAGCTTTGCAGGGGCGAGACTTGGGAGATGGCATCTTGCTGCCCTCGGTGATGCTAAAACAGGGTGAACCGCGTTTTCTCGATGATATGACCGTAGAACAGCTCGAAAACTCGCTCAAAACCCGGATTTTGCCGGTGAGTGGCGTAGAGGAACTAATCTCGGCGGCGATCGGTCTGGCAACTGCTGAAGTTCAATTGTAAATGTCGATCGAACATTCAAAAACAACATGAGTACGGTAATTATGACTTGTAACTATCGAGTTCAGGCTACAAGCTAGAAACTTAAGACCTCAATCTTGATCTAAAATTGTCTCTAGAATTGCAAAGTAATTAAAAAATTATGCGTGTTTTTCGTCAAATCGTGGTGGTCGGAGTGGGCGCTGCAATTACTTTCAGCAACGCCGGACAGAGTGCTTCAGCACAGCCTCCGGCTAAATCTCAGGACAGTTGGGCCCTTGGCAATCAGCTCGAATTAGCATCGACCTCGAACACAAATCCAGCATCAGATCCCGAACAGTCGATCGCCCTTAACGCCCCAACCTCTGAGTCTCAGCAGCCCGAAGCAGTTAAGATCGCAGCAACTCCCCCAAGCGAGCCCTCGCTGGCATCACAGCCTCAGCAGCAGGAGTATTTGGCGCAGTCTCCAACGCCGACACCGACAAACACTCGGCAGCAACCTGTTCCCAGTAGCCCCAATAATGTTCCGATACCGAGTTCCCCGGTACCAATTCTCCGGGGCACTCCGAATGAAACTTTTCCGCCTCTAACCCCGAAGGGCATTCTAGACACCAAGCCCCCGGCTTCCCTGGAACCCAACCCGAATCCGCTACAGTTTCCGACTAAGCCGGAGGATGTCAGGATCGAGGAAACTCAGTCAATTACTTTGCAACAGGCGATCGATCTGGCCCGCCGCAACAGCCAAGTTTTACAAATTGCCCAGAAGCAAGTCGAACAAACTCGATCGGGTGTGCGGGAACAGCAGGCTGCTTTATTTCCCGATCTGACTTTTCAAATGACCGCGAGCCGCCAAGTCAGCGCCAGCGGACAGATTGGGGTGCAGACTCGGCTGCGCCGCAATGAGACTTTGCCGGCCAACCAACAACTGCCGACGAATTCTCCCGATTTCCAAAATTTCGGCAGCATCGGTCTCAACAACACTTTGCAGTTGAGCTACGACCTCGACATTTTCGGCCGCCGCACCGCTAATATCAATGCGGCTAGGGAACAGTTGCGCTTCCGGGAACTGGATTTGGAGCGCCAAGCCGAGCAACTCCGCTTCGACACTGCTGAGACTTACTACAACCTACAAAACTCCGACGGACAAGTTGCTATCCGCCAAGCTTCTGTGAGAAATGCCCAGCAAAGTTTGCGGGATGCCGAAGCTTTGGAACGGGCCGGGGTGGGAACCCGCTTTGCTGTGTTGCAGGCTCAGTCAAATGTAGCTAACGAAGTGCAGCAACTGTCAGTGGCCCGTCGCGATCAGCGGGTGGCCCAGCGCAGGCTGGCTGAGATTTTGAATATCAGTCAGTCGGCGAACTTGACGGCGGCTGACCCGGTGGAGCAAGCTGGTTCCTGGAGGCTGTCTTTGGAAGAGAGTATCGTGCAGGCTTTTAAGAATCGCCCTGAGTTGGAACAGCAGTTAGTACAGAGGAATATCAGCCAGCAGCAGAGGCGATCGATTCGGGCGGGGGGGCTGCCTCAAGTTAATGTCACTGGTTCCTACAACTTCCAGGGGGTAACTACTGACAACTCAGACCCGTTTGCAACTCGCGGTTGGGGGAGCGGGTATGCGGTGCAAGCGAATCTGACTTGGAATTTCTTCGACGGGGGCGCGGTGAAGGCGAGGGTTAAACAGCGGGATGCTGATATCTCGATCGCCGAAAGTCGATTTGACCAACTCCGCAACCAAGTGCGCCGGGAAGTGGAACAAGCGTATTTTGGCTTAGAGTCGAGTTTTGAGAACATCGAAACTTCTGAGGCGGGGGTTTTACAGTCGAGGGAAGCTTTGCGTCTGGCCAGACTCCGGTTTCAAGCTGGCGTAGGCACTCAGACGGATGTGATTCAGGCGGAAACAGATTTGACTAGGGCTGAGAGAAACCGGTTGTCGGCAATTGTCAACTACAACCTGGGGCTTTCGTCTCTCCAGCGCGCTGTGAGCAATCTTCCGACTAATAACCTCTCGGATGCTCCTTGACAGTTGACAGTTGACAGTTGACAGTTGACAGTTGACAGTTGACAGCTTGTCGAAGGGTTGGGTTGGGGCGATCGACCTTTAATCGCAAAGGATGAGACATCGGGTATGAAACGTCCGACACATTAGTTAATATTTGGTTAGAGAGCTCCATGTCAACTGCGTTAAGGAATCGGCTATGGCTAATATCAAGTTTGTGAAGGAAAATCAGGAAGTCATCGCAGCCGATGGAGCCAATTTGAGGTTCAAAGCTCTAGAAAACCGCATCGACTTGTACACGTTTTCGGGAAAAATGATGAATTGCGGGGGCATCGGTCAATGCGGCACCTGCATTGTGGAAATTGTCGAGGGCGGTGAAAATCTGTCGCCCCGCACTGACTTTGAGAACCGCAAGCTCAAGAAAAAGCCCGAAAACTATCGATTGGCTTGTCAAACTATCGTCAACGGCCCGGTGAGTGTGAAGACTAAGCCGTAGCTGGGGTTTCTGAACGAAGAGGGAAGTTCGGCAACGGATTCCGTAACGGATTTAACGGATGTAACGGATGGGAGGGAAGTTCGGCAACGGAATCCGTAACGGATTTAACGGATGTAACGGATGGGAGGAAGGAAGAGGGAGGAAGAAGTAGACATTCTCTGGCTCTGGGATGCTTCGAGTTTTCCTTTTGCCTTTGAGTGTTATCCTAGTTGTGTGTGTTTTCCTATTTTTTAATAAAGGCTGGGGTCTTCATGGAAGTTAACGATTTAGGGTTTGTGGCAACCATTCTGTTTGTATTGGTTCCCAGCGTTTTTCTAATCATTCTGTACATTCAAACCGCTAGCCGTCAAGGTAGAAAAGAATAGCAACTGGTGCTATTTTTGTCTGGCTTTGCTAGTTGCAAAAAAAAGCGCCAACAGCTTTTTGCTGGGGCGCTTTTTTTGTTGACTGTCACGGTTGAGAGTTTAGCTGGCGACTGTGCGGGCTAGCAAGACGGGACAGTTGGCGTAGACTCGCACGTAGTCTGATAGGGAATTTCCTAGGAGTCGATCGAGATCCAGAAAGTTTTTAGCAACGTTTGGTCGCCGATCCGGGGAACCGATCACCAACAAGTCCGCATTCACCTCGTCTGCAATCTGACAAATTGCTTCACCGGGCTTGCCTTTGGCACTCACGCAGCGGTAGCTAATTCCCAGTTGTTTCGCGAGTGCTACTCCCGGAGCCAACACAGAGTCTTTTTCAGCAGTTGCTGTGACATCTTCGCTGTATTTTCCCGTCAAATCTTTGGTAACGTGTACTAGAATTATCTGCCCGCCACTGACTTCTTTGACGAAAGATAGCGCAAGCTGCAATGACTGTTTGGCAGATTCTGAGTTGTCGAGCGCCACCATGACGCGCCTGATTCTTTTGACATAGATGTCGTCTTTTACTAACAGCATCGGTCTCGATGTTAGCTGGAAAACGTACTGACTGACTGAGTTTTCCAAAATCGATTGCAGCCGTCCGAATCCCCGCGAACCCATAATTACTAAGTCGGATTGTTCTTCTTCTGCGACTTGGCAAACTGTGGTTTTCGGGTCTCCCTGTTTCAGCCGTGGATTGACTTTGCTGGGGTCGATTTTTAAAGACTGGACTGCTTGTGCTAAAATCTTGCCTCCTTCTTCCAACTTGTCGGCCATGCCATCGGATGTTACTTGGGGTGGCACGACGTGCAAGACGGTGACAGAGCTTTGTTGCAAGGAAGGGATGTCCATCAACATATTAAACATCTCTTCGCACAAGCCACGACCGGCGACGGCTACTAAAATTTTTTCGATCATGGTTTTTGGCGGTAAAAACGGTTGAGTTTTGTTGTGCGACGCTCTCACTAGGGCGTTGCTGCTCTAGTGGGTTAATGTTAAGCATAAGCCTGAAGTTTGCTTTATGATTTGTAGAAATGTAGCGTTTTGGAACAATTTGTAACGTGTTAGAGAACGATCGAACTCAACCAGAACTCGCACCGACTGGTGCTATTCAAAATCGACCCGGTATCGATTCTGAGGGCTGGTTTGAATATTTGGTGCGAGTCTACCCTCACCATACTGACTACAGCGGCGCAGTTTGGCACGGGACTTATCTGGCTTGGATGGAGGAAGCGCGGGTGGAAAGTTTACGCTCTCTTGGCATCGAGTATGCAGAGTGGGTGGCGCAGGGTGTGGAATTGCCCGTGGTGGAGCTTTCGCTGCGCTACCACCGCTCTGTGCAAATGGGTCAATCTGTGGCAGTCAGAACGCGGATGCTTGCTGGCGAGGGTGTGCGGCTGCTTTGGGATTACGAAATTCGATCGCCCGATACGCAGGAATTATACGTGACGGCGCAGGTAACTTTGGTTGGTGTCGATCGGGAAAAAGGCAAGATTATCCGCCAATTGCCACCGGCGCTCAAGGAAGCTTTGACAAAACTTTCTGCTAAACCTTCAACATAAGCTGCTGTTAACTACCAAAAATATAGTCCTGCACGGGTCGCCAGAAACCGGGTTTTTTGTCAAAAATTTGGTTATAGGCCGCAGATTCTCTAAAAAACCCGGTTTCTTGAGTAAGGAGTGCGTAATTCCTGAGCTGGTTTTTGCAGTCTTCTAATTTATACTTTCAGCCTTGGTGGGAATTTTCAATAATGTCAAAAAACTTGAAAGTAGCAGAGCAAAATATTGATGCACAGCGCAATATATTAGGGGACGATCAGTTAATACCTGCGTTAATAACTGAAGACAAAACTATTGTTTGTGAAAACCAGGACAATTTAAACAACGGTGAATTAGCTGACGACAGTTCAGGTAAAATTTGGGCGATCGTCTCGCTGTCGGCGGCGCTGCTGGCGGTGTCGCTGGCAGCCATTTTTATCAGGTTGAGCGAACGAGAAATCAGCCCGAATGCTACGGTTTTTAACCGTTTGTGGATAGCAACTGCGGTGTTTGGACTGTGGAATGGTGCGGATGCTGTGCGTCGCCGAATGTCTAGGAATGAGGTTGAAGCGCGATCGCCCTACACTCTGAAGGATGTGATGCTATTAACAGCCGTCGGCGTGGTTTCTTCTGCTTCTCTCGGTCTCTGGGCCTGGTCGCTAACTCAAACTAATGTCGCTAATTCAACTGTACTACGCAACTTAACTCCTTTATTTACTACTTTGGGGGGATGGCTGCTGTTGGGACGGCGTTTTGACAGCAGGTTTTTGCTGGGATTGGTGGTGGCGTTGGGAGGTGCGATCGCGATCGGCACTACAGACTTGCAAATCGCCGGAGAAAATTTTACCGGGGACATTGCTGCTTTGTTATCCGCAATGTTTTATGCAGCAAATCTGCTGATTGCGGAAGATTTGCGAACCAAGTTCCCGGCGACAACTATATTGATGTGGCGCTGTTTGATTGGCAGCATCTTGATTTTGCCCTTGGTTTTGCTGGAGGGCGATCGAATTTTCCCTTATTCTTGGGAGGGATGGCTGGCTGTAATTGCCTTGGCCGTGATTTGCCAAGCTTTTGGCCAAGGACTTCTCATCCACAGTCTCGGCACTTTGTCATCGGGATTTGTCGCCCTTTTTCTGCTGCTAGAACCAGTAATTACGGCGATTATTGCCTGGATGCTATTTTCCGAAAGTTTGAGCTTGTTTAATTGGTTCGCTTTCTCTGTAGTTTTGGCTGGAATATATTTAGCCAAATCGAGCAAATATGCCGATCGCAAATAAAACAAAAAAGGAAACAACTTAAATGGTAGCAACATCAATCGGCAAAACTTCCTGGCATTACGACTTTAGTTTACTCCCTCAATACTTAGAAAAGCTGTTTGCCAAACTGCGGATTGCTGTAGTGTTCGGCGGCAACTGCGATCGCCAGGGAGCCGTGATTTACAAAACCCACAATCCCCGCTCTTGGAAAAGCTACGAAATCGTCGCCCGCGAGATTGCCCAAGCATTAACAGAAATTGGTTTTAAGCAGGTTTTTGTCATGCCTGACGACATGAACTTGCCGGAACAACTAAAACAACAAAATATCCATTTAGTGTGGCTAAATACGGGCGGAGTCCAGGGCTACAATCCAGTTTGTCACACTCCCGCCTTGCTAGAAATGTTGGGAATGCCCTATATCGGTCACAATCCTTTAAATAGTTCAACTTTAGATAACAAACACGCATTTAAACGGGAACTGCAATCAGTCGGAATTCTAACCGCTCCGTTTATGACTTGGCATCCTTCTCAAGGAATTTTGCAGCCTAATTTGCACGAGCGTTTTGCCATTGCTTTTGGCGAGTATCAAGGGCCTTTTGTGGTCAAACCAGTATCGGGTCGCGCTTCGCTGCACGTTCATTTTGTAGACAAAATTGATGGTTTATCTGAGGCGGTTTCCGAAGTTCACCAAGCAACTCACAATACTGCTTTAATTGAAAAATATTTGCCGGGACGAGAATTTTGTGTAGCAGTTTGTGGATATGTAACTCATGCTAAAGGTGGTTTTACTAAAAACACAAAACCCTTTGCTTTTTCGACGGTAGAGAGAATTTTCGGATCGGAGGAACGCATCTTTACTTCTATGGATAAAAAGGCGATTACGGCCGATCGCGGGCGGTTGATGGGCGCGGAGGAACCAGAACTAAAACAAAAGTTAATTGAGTTGGCTCGCAAAATCTATTGGGAGTTCAGCTTGAACAGTTTGGTGCGGATTGATGTCCGCAGCGATGCTGATGGAGAACTTTATGTTTTGGAAGCAAATCCGAAACCGGATCTCAAACATCCAGGCGAAAATGTGACAAGTTTGGTTGCTTTGGGTTTGGCGGAATACGGGATGAGTTATAACGATTTAATTTTTAGTTTACTGGCGGATAGATTGGATTATTTGCTGACTCAACATATCGGGATTGTTTCTCATATTGTGGATTTGCTTCGTTAATCTGACTTTGGTAAAATATTTCACTGTCGGGTGCGCCTTGCGCACCTTATCTGTGGGTTTTTTGTAAATAAATATGAATTGTCGCAGCAAGTGAACACAAGCGCGCAAGTTGTGATAGCTTTGAGTAAGATAGCAATTTCTGAATGTCCCTTTTTTGGGGCAAGCATCAGGGTAACTCAATTTATATCAATTAAATAAACAAATGGAAGCATTACTTTTATTAATAGGATTTGCAGGCGGTGCATTAATCTGCTGGCTAATTTTGAAAAAGCGAAATTCACGCAATTTGGTGCGGATGCATGGTTCGCAGGAGGCTATATCAAATTTAGCCTCTCAGTTGGACGCCAGAACTTCGGAATTGCGGCAAAAAATACAGAATGAAAATCAGTTAAATTATGAAGTGTCTGATCTGCAAAGTCGCTTAGAAATTGTGACTAGGGAGCAAGATCTTTTACATAATCAAGTATCGCAATTGGAAGAATTTTTGGCAGGAATTGCTGAAGAGCGATCGCAAGTTGATTCTCTGATTGCTGATTTGCAGTTTCAGCTAGAAAATGCTGAACAAGCTGAGTCGCAGTTAGCCCAAGTGGCAGAATTTCAATATCAGTTAGAGGTGGCGCATCAAGAGCGATCGCAATTTAACACTCAAATGCTGGAAATGCAAGCAGAATTAGAGACGGTTGATGCAGAACGTTCTCAATTGCAGGCTTTGCTGTCGGAATTTGACAACCAGTTGGAAGCTGTTAATCAAAACAGATCGCAGCTACAGTATCAGTTATCGGAAATTCAAATTAAGTTCGATCGCTCAATTCAAGAGCGCGAGCAACTTCAGTCTCAATTTTCTGGCTTGCAAGCTCAACTGGAGAGTGCAGAGCAAGAACGAGAAATACTCAACTCTCAATTGGAAACCGCCCACCAACAACCAAATCAAGCGCCACCTGAATTATTAGATCTGGAAAGACAGTTAGAAGCAGCTAATCAGGATAAAATACAGTTAATATCTCAATTTTCGGATCTGGAAAGTCAATCACAAATGCTTGTTCGAGAGCGAGAACAACTGCTGTCTCAATTGTCACAATTGCAGGTTCAATTAGAAACAGCTAACAGAGAACAATCGCACATTTACTCTCAACTCTCGGAATTTCAAAATCAAATCGAGACAGCCAATCAGAGTCAAACTCAACTGCAATCTCAAGTATCCGAATTAGAACAACAGTTAGAAACAGTATATCAAGAGCGATCGCAACTGCAATCTGATTTAGAAACTGCAAACACAGAACGCTCACACCTCAATTCTCAACTATCGGAATTCCAAAATCAAATCGAGACAGCCAATCAAAATCAAACTCAACTGCAATCTCAAGT
>NZ_JAUBVX010000053.1:34277-44097 GCF_036706065.1 Microcoleus sp. A2-C3
TATCGGAATTCCAAAATCAAATCGAGACAGCCAATCAAAATCAAACTCAACTGCAATCTCAAGTATCCGAGTTAGAATATCAGTTAGAAACTGTATATCAAGAAAGGTTGCAGCCAACGGAAATTTCTGCAACAGCCGAAGCATCTCCCAAATTTGAATTAGTACAAGAAATTGCAGAATCAACCTCAGAATCAGCAGCTTCAAAAACTCAAGAATTTGTGGTTTCTCAGCAAGGTCAAGGAGATTATACCACAATTAACGAAGCGCTGAAAAATGCTGTTTCAGGTATGAAAATTTATGTGCATCCCGGCTTGTACCAAGAAAGTCTAATTATCGACAAATCGGTAGAAATTATCGGCAGCATAGAAGCGGGTAGCGTCACTGTTGAAAGCAGCGATTCAAACTGCATTTTAATGCAAACAGACAGTGCTTTAGTGCGAGGTTTAACGCTGATCACAACGGGCAAATATTACGCTGTAGATATTCGCAAAGGCGAGTTAATCATAGAAGACAGCGATATCACTTCTGCCAACTATTCTGTGGTGGTAATTTGTGGCCCCGATGCTAATTCAGTAATCCGCCGCTGTCAAATTCACGATGGAATATGGAACGGAATTTTCATCTCTGATCATGGCAAAGCAACGGTAGAAGATTGCAATATCTATGATAACGGCAGTCTGGGAATCGGTGTCGGATTGGGAGGAAAGTTGATCGTGCGCCGCTGTCGGATTCATGGTAATGAAGGTGAGGCGATCGCAGTTTACAGAGATGGCATTGCTACGGTGGATGATTGCGATTTGACAGGCAATTCTGGCGGTGCTTGGCGGATTGTAGATAACGGATATGTGCGTGGTAAAGACAATCAAGAATAGAAGAAGTCATTGGTCATGAGTCATTGGTCATTGGTCATTGGTCATTAGTCATTGGTCATTAGTCATTAGTCATTGGTCATTGGTTATTAGTCATTTGTTAGTGGCTACCCATTACTAATACTCGATGCCCAATTACTCCTTCTAAATTCCTAACAATTGAGCGGGATTTTCTTTGCTCATTAAATCAATTTCGCGCTGAGAAATTCCTTCATCCATTAACTTTTCTACAAATAACTTGTAACCTTCGGCAGGCAAAGGATCGGGTTTTCTTCCCAAATCTGTACTCAAAACAAAATGCTCGGCTCCGATTAGTTGGATCGCTGTTACCATCTGATTAATCGAAACATGATGCCAGTTTTTGTGTCCGTCATCAGCGGCATTTTCTCCCATCAAATCGTTGACAAATGCTAATTCTAGAAACGCTCCCATCTGGGCTGCTGTTTGCATATTTTCTAGGGACAAACCGGGTACATCTGCCATTGCGTGGGTAATCAGGATGTTTTTAATGTTGAGAAGTTTGGCTTGCCGGACAACAGCCATAACCTCTTCTGAGGAAATGTGCCCGGTTTCCAAGACTAAATTATTTCTAGCTACAATCTTGAGTACCGCTGCTGTTTCCGGTAAAACTTGGCCGTTTTCCGCAACTTTAATGCCGATTCCCGATTTGCCAAAAACCTGCAAATGATGCTCGGAATCAACGGTTGGTAGCCACACTACTTTACCATATTTGCCGCCGATGCGGTGCATTGCTTCTACAGCGTCGGGATTAATCCCGCCTACGGAATGATTGAGAACAATTCCCCCGAAAACTTGGATTTGCGGTACAATTTTATTGACCAGAACTGCCCGTGCTGCTGTGCTGCCATAGTGATTTTTTAGCACAACTGCTTTCATGTGCGATCGCGCGGCTGACTCAGCTACCTCAAAATCGTCTAACCTGCGGGGAATTACATCAGGAGACGAATGGATGTGAAAGTCGATCGCACCTTCAACAATACTCTCATGCAAATTGACAACCGCAGGCTCTCCGACAGCATAAACTGGCAAAGAAAACGACAACCAAATCAGACCAAATACAATTATCTTAAACAAAAGATGTAACCGCATTTGCGAAATCCGCTGCATACTCTTCGTGCATCCCCAAAAAATCCGGAAATCCACGGCTTTTTCTCCTATTAATTTGCTTCTGCTTGCGCGCTTAATTCGCAAGCAACGGCTTTATTTTTCATCATTTGAAAGATGTTATAAAATCCGTTAGCGCGGGAAGGTGTCAGGCTCACATTCAATCCCGTATCTTGAATAAAATCGGGGGTAATGCTAACTATTTCAGCAGGGGTTAATCCGCTTAAACCTTCCACGAGCAAGCCAACTAATCCTTTGACTAACTGAGCGTCAGAATCGCCTTGATACAAAACTTTGCCGTCAGTCAAATTGGCGGTAATATAAACTTGCGATACGCAGCCAGAAACTTTGTTTTCGGGCTGTTTATCGGTTTCGGGAAATGCTGGGAGTCGCTTAGCATACCACAGAAGTTGTTCGTAGCGCTGTTTTGGGTCGGCGTGTCGCTGGAAGCGCTGGACGATTTTAGCTAGGGTTGCGGGTAGCGCGGTGTTTACGGACATGATTTCGAGTAGCGGTTTACTTCGCTACTATTATACATTCAATTTTAGCAGTAGGGCGATCGATATAGTCATGGACGCGCGGGTGGCAAGAAATCTGCTTTCTGACACCCCGCGCACATCTAAGAAACCGGGTTTCTGCGATAATTTACGCATCCCCACCAAAATTGAGGAAGAAACCGGGTTTTTTAGACGAAAATTATTCGTTGTAGCCTACAGATTAGCTAAAAAACCCGGTTTCTTTGGTCTTGATGCGTCTGTCCTGAATTAGTCAGATGGTTTAGATTGAGAATCCTGTTTAGGAAGATGCAGCTTTGCTATTTGCGATCGCACTATTGCTATTGGAACAAACAATGCACCGCTAGCCAAACCGATCGCAAACCGAAACCCCAAAAGTAAAAAACCCTCTAGCTTCCCTTCTAGGACTGGTTCGATCGCAACTTTGTGTTGAATCAATTGCATCGTAGATTTTCTTCGTTCAAACGGGTGGACTGAGGTTGGAATTCTTCCCATCCTTTGCAGATTTGCTCGTAACATTGCAATGGCGAAATCGGTAGATTTCGCAGATAAAATAACGTGACTTCCCGACCGGATTCCAGCAGCAGAATGATGTCTTTGCTAGGGTTATAGGTATCTGCTGCTTGCAAAATATGACCGTTTATGTGGTGATTTTGCAGGATGGCGGTGTCGGGAGCCAATAACCAAGCATTGAGAAAGGGAGCTAAACGACTGCGGGGAACAAAATGCGATCGGAATGTTTCACCAGTAACTCCCATCAATGGGTTATTAAGACTACAAATTACTGCACCTCGTTCACCATTCAGATACCCAAGCCAAGCGTTATAGCCTAACACCAACAGATTAGTTGCAATAAAGGATTGCTGCCAATCTTCGCTATTTGTCTCAGATGTCATCATCTATTAAAGATCCAGTATCAAGTTATCCATCTGTGCGAAATATGAATTGAATTTTATTTAGGCATTGGGAACGGAAGTTTTAGGGTGTCAAACTTGGTTGAAATTCCTCCCAGCGCCTACAGACTTGTTCGTAGCAATCGGCAGGTGAAATTGCTAGTTTGCTTAATAGATTGACCTCTGTTTGACAACCAAATTTCAGCAAAAGCAGAATATCTTGCTCTGGATTGTACTTAGCAGTTGCTGCTATCACAGATGGAATAGTCGATGAGTCAACGGATAGCGATCGCAGATAAAATCCCATCAAATTCAAAGGAATAAACTGGATTTGAAAAGGAATTAATTCGAGATTAGTCATTGTAGAACCAAGAACTTGAGTATCCACATCACAAACCACAACTCCCCGCCCGAAAGACTCAAATCCCTTCCATCCTGTATAACCAATAACCAGCAAATTGGTGTGAATAAATCCCTGTTGCCAGCAGCCAAAATTTCCCTGCCAAACGCTATTTTCCGGTCGCATTTACTTCCTCCCGCAGGATTTTAGCAGCTTCCACCATATTTTTTAGCGCCGGAATTACTTCTTCCCAACGCCGTGTTTTCAAGCCACAATCGGGATTTACCCAAATTTGTTCAGTTGGTAGATTAGCAATGCCAGTTCGCAGTTGTTGCAAAATCTGTTCCGTCGTTGGCACCACTGGACTGTGGATGTCATAAACGCCATTACCCACTTGATAGGTGTAACCTGCGGCGGTTATTTCATGCAGCGTTTGGTTATTGCTGCGGCTATTTTCAATCGAAATTACATCGGCATCTAACCGTTCAATATCTTTGATGATATCGCCAAATTCGCAGTAGCACATATGCGTGTGAATTTGAGTTTGAGGATGAGCGCTTGCGGTTGCCAGAAGAAACGCATCTACGGCCCAAGACAGGTATTGATTCCAGTTTTCCACTTTCAGAGGTAAGCCTTCGCGCAATGCTGGTTCATCTACTTGAATTACTTGCGCTCCTGCTGCTTCTAAATCTGCTATTTCATCCCGCAATGCCAGAGCTATTTGAAATGCTTGTACCTGTCTGGAAATATCGGTGCGCGGATATGACCAATTTAAAATTGTTACGGGGGCTGTTAGCATTCCTTTAACGGGTTTTTGCGTCAATGATTGCGCTACTTTGAACTCGCGCACGGTCATTGGAGCAGTGCGAACAACATCACCGTAAATAATCGGCGGACGCACGTAACGGCTGCCATAGCTTTGTACCCAGCCATTTGCCGTGAAGGCGAATCCATCCAACTGTTGTCCAAAGTATTCCACCATATCGGTGCGCTCAAATTCGCCATGCACTAACACATCTAGCCCAATTTCTTCTTGGATTTTAATGCTCTCGGCAATTTGAGCGTCGATCGCAGCTTGATAGTTTTCCTGATTCAATTCACCCTTTTTGTAGCGTAGCCGCAGTTGTCGCACTTCCGGGGTTTGAGGAAATGAGCCGATCGTTGTGGTGGGAAAAATGGGCAGAGAAATCTGTTTTGATAGCCGCAAGCCGTAGGACAATTTGCGTTGAAAGTCATTCGTTGTCAGGCTTTTCAGACGTTCCTGCACGGCAATATTGGCAGGGCTAAATTGCTCGAAGGTTTTCCAGGCATCGCTAATTTTAGCGCGATCGCTTCCAGTCTCTTCTCCGGCTAAACTGCGTGCCAAAAACTTCACAGCTTGCAGTTTTTGTTCGGCAAAACTCAACACGTTGCGGAGAGGTTCTGGCAACTTTGTTTCCCGTGCGGCATCGTAGGGAACAAACTGCAATGATGCCGACGGCTGAATTACAATATCGGGCGTAATTCGCTGAATGTCTTGCAGCACTGGCAGCACTTCTTCTGGACGGATTTGCCAAATATTGCGAGCATCGACAATTCCCACACCCAATCGTTTATCAGCAGGAAATCCCTGTTGTTTAAGCAATTCCAAATTGCGTCCGCGAGTGAAATCTAAGCTAATTGCAGCCACTGGTAACTGCATCACCCAAGGATAGGTATCTCCCAAATCATCAAAGTAAGTAACTAAATCGATGGGAAGTTTAATTTCAGCGAAGGAACTATAGGTTGACTCAAAGGCTTCTTTGAATTGGCCAGCATCCCCCATAACCAAAGCAGGTTCGTGAATTTGAACTTCAGAAATACCCAAGTTTTTTAATGCTTTCAGCAACGCAATATAACGCTCTAGCAATCTTGAAACTGCTTCATTTAAGGGTATATCAAACCGACTCAATCGCAGTAAAGTAATGGGGCCTAAGACAATAGGTCTTACTTTTTCGCCTAATAAAGTTTGAGCGCGATTAACTGTTTCTAGAAAGTCACTGAAATCGGCAGGCTGCCATTCTGAGGGAATTTCTGGTACCAGGTAGTGATAGTTGGTGTCGAACCATTTAGTCATTTCTAGCGCCGGTATTCCTTCTTTGCCGCGCGCCATTGCAAAGTAGCGATCTAAACCTGATAAATGCTGAAAGCGATCGGGGATTAACCCCAGGCGAACTGTCCAATCCAGAACATGATCGTAGAGGGTAGTATCGCCAACACCGATGCGATCTATACCTGATTTTAGCTGTGTTTGCCAGTTTTCTATTTCTAGTTTTCTGACTGTTTGCAGTAGATTATGTGCATTTAATTTGTTACTCCAAAAGGCTTCTAGTGCCTTCTTGACTTCACGATTTTTACCAATGCGAGGATATCCAATGGTTGCAGTTGAAATTGACATAATTTTTCCTAAGTATGGTTAATCAATAAATAGAGTCATCAGTACAAAGAACGATCGCAATTGACTGAATTTTTACTATTGATATTTTCTGAATTATCCAGTTGAGTTTTTGACATTCCATAGAAAATTTGTCGGAAAATAAGGGTATCCGATGCTGAATTTTCTATAGCAATGCCATCAGATTGCAATGTGACGCATCCAAGACAAAATTATCTGAACTTCCAACATAGCCATAACAAAGCTGTTAGAAATTACAGCAGGCAAAAGCCCAGTAATATTTCTTGCATCTAAAACTAGATAATGCTGTTGAGGCTAACTTTTTTAACTCACTGTGTAGCCCTAGAAACCAATTCCACCACAGGTTTCTCACGGGTTAAGGAGCATAATAGCCGATCGCGCAGCGTCTCTAAAATCGAATCGAATTGAAAACAAAATGCTGAAGACATCCGTACCTCGCAGATGGATTAAATTGAACAATACAATCGGCGGGCATCCTGACTAAGAAACGACTATACGCTTCATCACAGTTGCGGGACAGCGCCGGGTTCGCACCGGACTTTCCCCGTTTCCTCTGGTGGGTGATCTCCACAAGAACCGATTAGGTCATACCATAGCACATTTTTCAAAATATGCAACCCCTAAAATCAAGTCTGGCGATCGAATATCATCAATAATCTTGGACGCAAGCGCGATTTGAAACCGGGTTTTTTACCAAAATCCTTCGTTCCAGCCAGCCAATTAGGCAAAAACCCGGTTTCTTTGGTTTCGATGCGTAAGTCCCGATCGAAATCATTTGCCTGCATCTTTAAGATTCGGCGTTGCTTAATCAGGGTATGAAAAAGAATTAGGCAAAAATCCAGAAGCTTTGTGGACAATGGTTTTTATGATTTGCATATTTAGCCGTTCATACCGTAAATCAGCAACGCCAAAGCCGAATATTTGCCACCCAAACCTTCAACAATTGTCCGCGTATTGGCAACCAGCATTTGGCGATCAATATCGCCTGCACTTCCCAGTTTAAGATTTGTTGCAATTTGAGTAAATCTAGCTCGCCAGTGATAACAAAATAATCCAATGTGGGTAAAATAATTTTATCAGGGCAACTCGAAGCAGCGAACAAGTTTACATCAGAAACCGGGTGGGAGTGATGAGTACAGTTTTAGTGGTGGAAGATTCCCGCAGCCAGCGGGAGTGCATTTCACATCAGTTGAGATGCAGCGGATTAAATGTAATTCAAGCATCAGACGGTGTGGAAGCGCTGGATAAAGTTGGAAGAAATTCCCCAGATTTAGTATTATTAGATATCGTAATGCCCCGCATGGACGGTTACGGAGTTTGCCGTTTAATTAAAGCTAATCCCGAAACTCGGAATATACCGATCGTATTTTTAACCGGGAAGGGACAGCAGTTAGCTTTGTTCTCCAGGGCGATCGATCGCGCCGAAGCGTATGTTAGCAAACCTTGGCAGCCGAGGGAACTTTTGTCAACGATCAAAAAAGTGTTACTAAATGCCAATATTAAGTTCGATCGAGCTTCAGCGGACGCTTGGACGGAATACGGTATTTTAAACTTAAGTACGATCGAACTGTATCAAAGTAGCGCCGATGCTTGGACAAAATATAGCACTCAAATCATTAAATTGTATGATACCAGTTTAGCAGCTTTTCAGCAAGCTTTGGCAATTGAACCGAGTCACTCGAATGCCAACCAATATCGCAATCGAGTCCAGACAATCCGGGCAATTTTGATGAAAAAATTAGAGGAGACTCAACCTTGCAAAGTCTGCGATTATTATTACGGGAAAGACGGCATTAATTGTGCAGTGCATCCCGCTGGTCGCCCTCAAGCTTTCTGTCGAGATTGGGAATTTAATTAATTAAAATCAATGAAAACAAATAACCGCACCAACTTGGAAAAATTGCTGCAAGAAAGAAACGAACATCCCGAAAAAATGGCAGAAATTGATGCCGAAATTAATGCAACTTTCAGCCAAAATCACACGATTTTGGTAATGGATATGTCGGGATTTTCGCGCACGACTGTCCGCTACGGAATCATCCATTTTCTGGCAATGATTCACCGGATGCACGGAATTGTCAAACCGATAATTTCGGAATGCGGCGGTACTGTTGTTAAGGAGGAAGCCGACAATATTTTTGCAGTGTTTCCCGATGTAAAATTAGCAGTGGAAGCTGCAATCGACTCTCTGAAACAAACGGGGGCTGTCAACACGACACTGCCACCGGAGATGGATATTTACCTCTGCATTGGTATTGGCTGCGGCGATGTTTTGATGCTGGAAGGAGAGGATATGTATGGATCGGAATTTAATCTAGCATCCAAGCTGGGAGAGGATTTGGCGGAACGGGGAGAGATTTTGCTCACCTCAGCGGCGTTTGAAAATTTGGAAGGTGAGAAGCAAGATTGGGAAAGATTGGAAATTTCAATTTCGGGTTTGGAATTAGTGGCTTACAAGCGGGTATCATCTACTTAATTTGTCTCATAGTTTTTAATAATATAGAAAATAAAATTAATGATTACCCGCGTTAAACCAAAGAAACCGGGTTTTTTGCTGAATCTGTCGGCTACGACGAAGGATTTGGGTGAAAAACCCGGTTTCTGACCACTCGTGCATCCTGGACTATAAAATTTAAAATCAGATGATTGACGAACAAATAAATTGGCAAGCTATCAATTTAGCGAATATTCAACAGCGGCTGGCTTGGGTGCAACAACAGCCGGATGGACTTATTTTTTGCCAAGAGTCGGGAGTTCACTATGTTACAGTTAAAAAAGACCAAAGTCAAATTAAGTTTTCTTTGGTAGAAAAGGTGAATTTGCATACAGATTTATTGCAATCTGTGTTTTCCCTCAACAATCCCCTGCATTTAGCTAAACAGACGGGAATCCCCACACTATAATCGCTTCGACAAGCGTGTGGGATGAAAGACGCGGTGAGACTCCTGATTCCACCTGTCAACCAATTCAAAACTATGTTTTGACCGATGACGGGTGGATGACGAGGCGAACAAAATATTTTATTCGACTTTTTTCAACCCATTTCTGTAGCCAGTTGAGATTGGGCAATAAAAGTTAATACTTAACAGAAGTTTCTTTGAATGTATAAATAAAATATTTATTCGCGTACTTGACATAAAGTAACGCATTCAAGTATATTAATACTAATTGATAAGTCGCGACTGAAATTACACATTCACCGCTTAAATGAGAACTTCTTACCAGTATCGATTACGTCCAACAAAGTTGCAAGTCACTGAAATTGACAGATGGCTCTCAATGTTATGTGCACAGTACAACTATTTGTTGGCAGATCGATTCAACTGGTACGAAGAAAACTGTTCTTCCATTAATGCGTGTCCCCTAGTTTGCCACTTACCTGAACTACGGGACAATCCCGATTATTACAGTCAAAAAAAGACGTTACCTCAACTCAAAAAGACCCATCCTTGGTATGCCGAGATTTACTCTCAAGTCCTCCAAGACGTAGTTAAACGAGTTAAGGTAACGTTTGATCGTTTCCTCAAAGGTGATACTAATGGAAAACGCAGCGGTAGACCAAGATTCAAACAACGCAGTCGTTACCGCACGTTCACCTATCCTCAAATTAAAGACGGCTGCTTGCAAAACAACTTAATTAACTT
>NZ_JAUBVX010000054.1:0-43734 GCF_036706065.1 Microcoleus sp. A2-C3
GTCATATCACTAATGGCAAACACTTCTCTCTAATAGTAGCTTAAGTTTACTCTATCCTTTCCTTCATGGCACTACCGAGGTCTATTATAGCATAGATTTTTTTTGCAAGAGGTCTATTGTGCCGATCGCCATTTAAACTTAATCTAGACTAAGTATCTCAAGGAACACAAAAAAATAATGCGCATTTTATTTGTATCCGCCGAAGCAGCACCCCTAGCCAAAGTAGGCGGTATGGGCGATGTCGTCGGCGCTTTGCCTAAATTTCTGCGCCGCATGGGTCACGATGTCCGCATCTTCATGCCCTACTACGGCTTCGTCCCCGACAAAATGGACGTTCCCAAAAAACCCGTTTTCCAGGGGGCGGCCATGTTCCAAAGCTTCTCCGTCTTTGAAAGTGTTTTGGCGGGAACCGATGTACCTTTATACTTATTGCAACATCCATCTTTCTTGCCGCGCCGCGTTTACGGCGGCGTAGATGAAGATTGGAGGTTCACTTTCTTTGCCAATGCTGCTGCTGAATTTGCCTGGAATCACTGGAAACCACAAATTATGCACTGTCACGACTGGCATACGGGGATGATACCTGTTTGGATGAAGCAAGACCCCGATATCAGCACAGTTTTTACTATTCACAATTTAGCTTATCAAGGGCCGTGGCGCTGGCGTTTGGATCAGATGACTTGGTGCCCCTGGTATATGCAAGGTCACAATACAATGGCTGCGGCAGTACAGTTTGCCGATCGCGTAAATACAGTTTCACCGACTTACGCCGAACAAATCAAAACCCCAGCTTACGGGGAAACTTTGGAAGGTTTGCTATCTTTTCTAGGCGGCAAGGTTTCGGGAATTTTGAACGGAATTGATACAGAATCTTACAACCCAGCAACTGACAAGTACCTCCACCAACAATTTAGTGTTGATACGCTAGAAAAGCGCCCAGCTAACAAAATTGCGCTGCAAGAAGAAGTCGGTTTGGAAGTGAATAAAAATGCCTTTTTAATCGGCATGGTGACGCGGCTGGTAGAACAGAAGGGGTTGGATTTGATCATTCAAATGCTCGATCGCTTCATGGCCTATACCGACGCTCAGTTTATTGTACTCGGAACGGGCGATCGCTACTACGAAACCCAACTCTGGCAAATGACCGCCCGCTATCCCGGTCGGATGTCCACCCAATTACTCTACAACGACGCCCTCTCCCGGCGCATTTACGCAGGCTGCGACACCTTCCTGATGCCCAGCCGTTTCGAGCCCTGCGGCATCAGCCAAATGCTCGCCCTCCGCTACGGCTGCGTCCCAATGGTGCGTCGTACAGGCGGTTTAGTCGATACCGTTTCCCACAACGACCCAATTAATAATACCGGTACCGGTTACTGTTTCGATCGCTACGAGCCCCTCGACTTGTTCACCTGTATGATCCGAACATGGGAAGGTTTCCGCTACAAAGATAAGTGGAAAGAACTGCAACAACGCGGCATGAGAGAAAACTTTAGCTGGGATCTTTCTGCCCAGAAATACGTCAACTTGTACAGCGAAATTCTCGGCATTTCACCAGAAGAAACATCACCAGAACCTGAGCCACAATTAATCATTGGTAAAGGTTAATCTCTTTCTTTGTAGGGTGCGTCAGGCGTTATTGTCGATTTAGGCGATCGCATATTTCCTGACGCACCCGAAAACGTGTCATTGCGAGGAACGAAGCAATCCCAGGGTAAGAGAGATTGCTTCGTTCCTCGCAATGACATAATCTAAATTCGCATTCTTCCTTCTTCCTTCTTCCTTCTTCCTTCTTCCTTCTTCCTTCTTCCCAATTAATCAACAAATAAATCAAGAGGTAAATGACCGTAAGTCCCGCTAACTCCATCTTCCGAGGAAAATTGGCACGATACTAACACGCCCCGATAAGTTCCCGGATAGCCATCAACATAATACGAACCCTTCAAAGTATTAAACTTAATATAAACCGAACCAGTAAATGAAGCAAAAGCACTTGGATCTAAAACAGCTTGATATCCCAAAGCCTTCAAATAAGTTGCTAAAGCTGAAAAGCCCTCATCCGTCGAAGTAGCGCAAACTCCCAGCATTTGGTAATCCGACAAACTTGCTACCAGCAAAATCGCTTCACGCAGCGCCTGTTTTTCCAGCGGCGATGCTACAGATTGCATATCCAGACAAGTAAAATCTTTGAGGATTTGCTGTGCCGCTTCAACAGTCAGGGTAGTCGGGTTTTGAGTAGACATCAATTGCTCTGATATTTCCAAAAGTACGATCGACATTCGGGTACTCGTCAACGGATTTCTGCTATTGCAACCCTCGATCGACGGCGGTAACACTCGCGCCAGTCCCGATTATAGCCTAATTGTGGATCTGGAAATCAATTTGGGCGATCGACCTACTGCATCGCACACTCTACCTAGATTTCAAAGAAATATCACAAAAATGTCAAGTTAGCTGAATTTGCCTCTATTAATGGTATAGACAAAAAGCACACAAATTAGTAAAGAAAGTATGAAGTTCGAGCAATTGTTAAAAAACATAAAATTTGCGATCGAATTTATGTTTCGGCTGCTACACAAAGCCAAACCGCTCTACTTATTCCTGATATTTGGCATCTGTATAGGTATTTCGGGCTGGACAGTAGAATCTAATTTCATCAAAATTCCTCTAATCGGCTTTCACGACATTGTAGACACTCGCAATCCCGCCCAATTGCCACCAAAGCGGCTTGCTTTTTCCATTGACTACACCAAACAAGATTTCTCAGTATTTTTAGAATATATAATTAAAGAAAACTATTGGTTATTATCATCTCAAGACTTGTACGTATACTTTATCGACAAGTCCCAGCCAATACCAGCTCAAAGATTGGGTCAAAAACCGATTATGATATCCTTTGATGACGGGTATAAAGGCGTTCATGAAAATGCACTTCCGATCTTAGAAAAACTTTCAGTAGTTCACAACAAACAAGGCAAATTTGTGTTATTTGTAAATCCTCACTTTTTAGGTGTGAATATGGGCAAAAATTTTATAGCCCACACTACTTGCAACGATTTAAGAGACGGATATCAAAAAGGTTTTTATGACGTTCAGTCTCACGGTTTTACTCATAAAAATTTTACTCAAATTAGCGGAAAAGAATTAGAATTTGAAATTGCTAAATCTAAGTCTGAATTGAGAAAATGTATGGGAGATTTGGACAAAAATAAAGTTATTGGCGCTCACATCGCCTATCCCTACGGCGCATCAGACAGGGAAGTGGAAAAGCTTTTGCCTAAATATCATTTAACAGGCTTTTTGTACGATGACCATTTATTCAGAGTAAACCGACTGAAAAATAACTACCGCATTTCTCGCATCACTGTCGATAAAGATATGTCGCCTAGAGCTTTAATTCGCATAGCGAAAAGAGCTTCTACTCTGACAAAAAAAGAGTCGCTTTAGGCAGCATTTGGGGTTTTTCTATCTCCTTGATTGGGCGAGTTTATTTGTCCCCAGAGTTGGGGATGCGCGTGCTCATTGTGTCATCGGGCAAAAAAGCTAGTAGTTTTTACCAGAAAGAATTGGTTTAAAGCTTCTCCATTTGAGGGAGAAATTAAAATCAGACTATTCATTGCTTCAATCCTCTTCCTTCCAGGTAGCTGTCAACTATCAACTGTCAACTGAATGAACGATGTTTTCGCGTTTAGATCAGTCCGCGTTTTTTGAGCTTTGCTAGCGCATCTTCGGCCGCATTTTTCTCAGCATCTTTCTTACTTTTGCCTTTACCTTCTCCGTAGCATTTGTCTCCAACATAAACTTTAGCGAGAAATTCGGGAAGGTGGGGCGTTCCTCCTGCTTGGACTGTGACGTATTTGGGCGGAGTCGTGTCACCGTTGGCTTGTACCCACTCCTGAAAGCGGTTTTTTGAGTCTACAGTCGATCGCGTTTCCACAACATTGTCGGGCACAGAATCAAACATTTGCCACACAAAATTGCGAACTTTGTCCATGTCTTGCGTATCGAGATAGTACGCGCCAATGAATGCTTCCAAGGTGCTGCTGAGCAAATTTGGATTGGTAATCCCGCCTTCTCGATAAGCTCCTTTTCCGAGCCGCATTTTTAAGTCTAAATTGATTTCAGTAGCAAATCTGGCTAATTGTTTTTCATCTACCAATGCAGAACGGCGGCGAGTCATTTGATCTTCTCCCATTTCTGGGTGACGCTGATAGAGATATTCGCCGCTCAGAAATGTCAGCAAAGCATCGCCGAGAAATTCTAAGCGTTCGTTGTCTGCTTCGCGAAATGTGGGATTTTCGTTGACGTAGGAACGGTGAGTTAGGGCTTGGCGCAATAGTTTTTCATTCTGGAATTGGGGAATGGTTATTTCGATTTCTTGTGTTTTGTTAGTTAGTAGCATGGGAGTTTGATGATTGTGATTGATTTTGGAGTTTCGTGTTGTTATGTTGGCGGACATGAAAGAGCCGCAGATAGCGGTTTGCTTGGAAAATCTAGTTTATCAAATAAACTGGATTTTTGCTATCTGTGGCGGGGTTGATTTTAACCGAGATTTTGGGCTTGGGCCGTTAGTCCACCAGTCCGCCAGGGAATTAATTCCCTGGCGGGCAGTGCCACTTTATGCAGATAATTTATCTGCTTTTATTGACAACTGTTTTGGATGTTTTAGTTGCGGTTTCAATCCTGCACACAAACTAGACAATTCGTCTACATAATGAAAGTTATCCTCACCAACGAGCTTAATCACTTTTTGGCTAGCACTGTCGCGCCGTGCAAAAACGATGACTGTTTTACCAGAAGCCATCAAAAGGGCGATTAAACCTGCAAAGTCCCTATCTCCTAGGACTAGGATAATTATCTCAGGACAAGGCTTAATTGCAAATAGTTTAGTACAGTCAAACACCAATTTTATGTCTGCACTATTTTTACCTGAATCGGGGACATCAATGCCTTTAAAACCAAGCTTTTCTAGGTTCTCTTTGGCAATAACTTGATTGTCGTGCTGCGAGTTGTAGTAAAGTTTTAGCCAATTTAAACGCCCTTTTGATGTGGCAAAATCCAGCAGTAATTCAGCTTGCTTTTGCTTTAAAGAGACGTTCTGAACATCCAGAAGCATAGCAACTCGCGGAGACTTGCTGGTTTGTTGGCCGATGGTTCGATGAGTGTGAGTCATTTTAGTACATCCAGATTTGTTAGTTTGCTTGACGGCGTTTAAATCACGCATCTGGCGCACAAGAAGCATTGAAGAGAGGATTTCCGTTTTGGAAATTCCCCAATCTAACAACTCTCTCCGCCAGTAACTTTTTTTAAGTGTTACTGGGGGGGTGGGTCTAAAGTTGCAGAACCCGCAGGAGTTCTGGTTACGACTGAACGAGTGGTCAAGCGTGAGAATGGATACACAGCTAAACATTCGATTAAAAATCTGAAGGTTTAGCTCATTTTTTAACAAAATATATAGCTGTCCATCCAGTCTCACGGTTGACGACTCGATCGGTCGTAACCAGAACTCCTGCGCCTGCAACAACATCCCACAGCTTGGCGCTTTTGGATGCTGAAAAATCAGCCTTATTACTAGGAAAGCACTAATAGCAATTAAATGCAATGAGTATTTATTACTAATATTGCCGATCGCCCTTCCCGATCGCCCTTTGAGATTTTCGCCCACCTGACACCGCCAGTTACGCGCCTTCAGAAACCGGGTTTCTACGAGTTTTGACGATTAGTCACGAGAAATCACGCAAGAAACCCGGTTTCTCGCCCCCCGTGCGATCGCCCACAAGCCCCTCGACCCATAGATTCATCCCACTTATCGCCAGCATTTGAAAAACAAATGTAAAAATATGTTGCAATGTTTCTGTTGTTATGTTAAGTTTAGTTACATAAGGTTGAAATTAAACGAGGTTTCTGGTCATGGAAAACAAAGACGCAAAAGTAGGCTTCACCGAGTTCGCTGAAACCTGGAACGGCCGTTTGGCAATGCTGGGCTTCGTTATTGGCTTAGCTACCGAGTTCCTCACCGGTCAAGGCATTCTCTCTCAAATCGGTTTGATGTAATCAGCTTAACTCCATACAATAGCTGTAATATGTGGTAGGCGATCGACCCCCTTACAAGTGCGATCGCTCACCAATAAGCCCCCTTCATTGATAGTGAAGGGGCTTTTGCCTTTTTATTAAAAACTCAAACCGATGGCACAATCAAAAATCTTTTCCGTCTCAATATTTATATCGAGACTAACTCCAGCTTTCCTAAGCAATTCCTACTGAATTTAAAATCCTGACTTGAGGAATCAAAGCCGGAACCTTCACCAAACCATCCCGTTTGTGAGTCCGCAGGCTATTACCTAAAATCATCTCCGACAGATCCGGCATTTCCTGCCAGCAGCGCGAACAGAACCAATAAACGCGATTGTGGCGAGCGTGTCGGAGCAGTGTAGATGAGCAACAAGGGCAACTATTCATGGTATTTTAAACCTTCTTTAAGATATGGATCGATAACGAATTCATTACAGGGATTGACGAATGCCGGGGCATCTAAAATTCAGACATGACAAAAAAAATCTCTTTTCACTCAAAACTTTGAGCGTCTCGCAAGTAGCACTTTTGCACGCCAAAAAGCAACACCATAATCAGAAGCTGAACAATCCAAGGGGCTAAAGAGAAACCCCAAACAAAGCAACCCAGTCCAGCCAAACCAACCAGAACAAAAATATCTTGAGAGGTTTGCCAGTAAATCCAGACTGCTGCCAGAGAAACTATCAGTAGCAAAATGTAAGCTGAAGGCATAATCGTCTTGTCCCAAGGTGTCTGCCAACAGTCAGGATCGATCCCTGACACTATGCTTAAATTAAAGCCCAAACCTGAAGAACTGATGAAGATCGGCAAGTTGTTACAAAAGAAAATATCATCCTGCCCAATTATATTCAGCATAAAAACCGAGCAGGCAGAATTTATTTTTTTTTGATTATAGAATTCAAGGTGTACGATCCTCTTCGAGGGCTGCGCTAACGACCTATGCTTGATCCCAGCCCAAAGCTTCAGCCACCTGAGTAGCCAAAGACATCGGTTCAAAAGGCTTAGCAATCACACTCACCACCCCCAAATCCGCGAACATCCGCCTGTCGCTAGCGAGAGCCTTAGCCGTCAGTAAAATTACCGGAATATGCTGGGTAGCATGATTAGCTTGTAACTGTTTAAAAGTAGTAGGCCCATCTTGGTCGGGCATCATCACGTCCAAGAGAATAGCATCAGGCTGTTCAGCAAGAGCCTTAGCCACACCCTCGCGGCCAGAACTCGCGGTCAGGACTTCCCAGCCACCCACCACCTCAAGACTGACTTGAGCCACTTCCCGAATATCTTCCGCATCATCAATCACCAAGATGCGCTTGGCAGTCAAAATTAACATTTTTTTTAACAATCAGAACTGATCACAGACTAGAGGCTAAATGTGAATATTTTGTAAAGCCAACTGTTTTACCCGATCGAACTTTACAGTAAATTTTCAAAACTGTATAGCAGAAGGCTTCCGAAGGAAGAAGGAAGAAGGAAGAGGGAAGAAGGAAGAGGGAAGAAGGAAGGCTTTAGTTATCGTCGCGAGAGCAGCAATCAACCGCAAGGGTTTCAGCAATTAAGAACGTCGTAACCGCCTTGGGCGTTGCTATACAACCGAGTCCCCAAAAATCCGCTTTTCGACTTCAAATCGCGATGTTTGCCCGCAGTCCATGATGGCATAAAAGGCTGAGATTGTTTGTCGATGACTTCAGCCAAGAATCTGCACAAAATGACTAACTGTGGGTAAACATGGGTAGAAATTAACTTTCACTCGCCAGCCCTTCCCTGATCACTGGCAGACTTAAGAAAAAAGTGCTGCCCTCCCCCAAAACGCTCTCCACCCAAATCCGGCCTCCGTGCTGCTGCACGATACTGCGACAAATAGCCAGCCCCAAACCAGTACCTTCCTTTTGGCGAGAATCAGAAGCATCAACTTGTTGGAAGCGTTCAAAGACCATCTCTAGCTTGTCCGCCGGAATGCCCCGCCCTTGGTCTTTCACAGTAATCAGGATTTCCGAACTCACTGCTACGTGCGGATTGATGCCGGTAGATTCAGGAGACGACACTGACTTCAACCCAGATTTTTCTGCCAAATCTCGATCGTGCGTCAACTCCCCGCTTAGCCAAATCGTAGCACCCGGAGGCGAAAATTTGATAGCATTACTGAGCAGATTTGTCAAGGTCTGAATTAGCCGATCGGGAATAGCCAGTAATTGCGCTCCCACAGGCCGAACCTCCAGAGTAACTCCCGCCTGCTGAGCCATGCCCTGCATCTCTTCTGCCGCCTGCAACATCAGCTCAGCGACATTGCAAGTTTGTTTGATTGCAGTGCTGTAATTAGAATCCATGCGCTCTAAATCCAGGATGTCGTTGATCAATCGCACCAAGCGGCCAGTATTAGTGACAGCAATTTCCAGCATCCGCTTGGCTTTCTGGGGGTAAGCCTCAAGGATGCCACTGTTGAGCAGGCCGAGAGCGCCGTGAATCGAGGTCATGGGCGTCCGCAGTTCGTGGCTGACAACGGAGATGAATTCATCTTTCATGCGATCGATCGCCAGCCGATCGGTGATATCTTTAAAAGTCACCACAGCGCCAATAATTTCGCCTTGTTCTCGCATCGGAGCGACAACGTACTCAACCGGAAAACTGCTGCCATCTCGCCGCCAAAAAACCTCATCGGTGACGCGCCGCGCCTCTCCGTCTGCCAAGGTGGCTAAAATTTGAGAACTTACTGGGTTCGACAGTTGGCCCATCGCAGGTGCGGCGCTATCTGGGGGAAGTTGAGATGCGGAATTGATGTCTGTTAAAGATGAGATTTGCTCGATCGCCCGCGAGCATTCTGCCTGTGAACGGTGTAAGCTTTCATAAAGTGGTCGATCGATCAATTCCTTAGATTCGCAGCCGGTCATTCTTACCGCCGCCGGATTCACAAAAGTTACTTTTCCTTGTTTGTTCAACCCGCAAATTCCTTCTCCTGCGGAGAACAAAATCATTTCTGTTTGGTGGCGGAGTTGTTCGAGCGCTTTTTCGATGCGCTTACGGTCGCTGATGTCGCGAGCGATTGTCGAAATGCCCGTTAGTGTTCCTGTCGCGTCTTTAATCGGAGAAATCGTTAGGGACACATCTATATGTTGGCCGTCTTTGCGCAAGTGTACGGTTTCGTAATGGTCAATGGTGGTTCCAGCCCGAATATTTTCCAGAATTTGGGGAATTTCCTTGGGGCGTTCGGGAATTGCTAAAATCTCGATCGACTTTCCTTTAATTTCCTGCGCACAGTAGCCGTAAATATTCTCTGCCCCGGCGTTCCAGCTTTGAATCGTCCCGGCGATGGTTTTTCCTATGATACCGTCATCGGAAGACTCGACAATGGACGCTAAGCGCACGAGTTCGTCTTGTGCTTGTTTGTATTCGGTAATGTCGCGACCCAAAATCACGATACTTTTGCGTCTGCCGTCGGGGTAAAATACCGGTACTTTAATCACGTCGTAGATTTTCACAGTACCATTCGATCGCAGAACCACTTCTTCTCCCCTAGAAAGTGTACCTTTTGCCCACGCTTCTCCATCGCTCACTTCGCACGCCTGTAGTGCCTCCCGGTAAAAACTGCTAAGTTCTCCTAACTGAGAATCTGTGAGTCCGCGGTATTCATCTGCTGATAGCTCGAACAATTCCAATATCGCTTGATTTGCCTCCTGCCACCTGCCCTCGCCATCTTTAAAGCAGACAATATCTGGCATGGCATTCATCAGCAAATCGAGGTAGGAGTTTGATCGCAGTGCAGCTTCAACCTGGGCCCGCTTAGGGATTTCCTGTTGCAAGTTTTCGTTTGCCGTTTGCAGCGAATCGATTAACAAACTTTCGGTAAAAGTGGGTTCTTTAATTACTTCCTGAAGTCTATGGATTTCTAGGGACAATCGCCTGCGCGCCAACAAATTTTCTGCCCGTAAGTGCAGTTGGGTGGCATCTACGGGAGTTGTGATTAAATCGTCAATTTTGCCTTGGAGTTGTTTTGCTGTTAGAGAAAACGGTGGCTCAGAAACAGCCGACATTTGGGATTTTCTCAGGAGCAAAAACGGTAAAAATATCGGCTCGGTGGCAGCTTTTAATGCTTCTACCACCGGCCCAATGCGATCGAAATTTGCCTCGTCGAGAATGCACAAGTCAAAAGCGATTTTGGCAATCGAAAATTCGGAGCTTGGTTCGGAAGTGCGATCGAGTACGATCACCTCATGCTCGGTGTTGAGGTGTGCGATCGGCAAATGTTGTTCGAGGCGATCGACCAATAGCAAAATGCGGCTCATTAGCTTGATAATTTCCCAATGACTAATGATCTGATTTCCAATAAATTTACTCACTATCGGGTTTGTAATGAGGACTGAAGTCCTCACTACGAACCGGCGAAAATTATAATGCCCGTGCAAACGCAAACCCGATGATAACTAATAACGTTCGCGATCTCTTAAGTTCGCACTACTGACAACTGACAACTGTCAACTGTCAACTGTCAACTGTCAACTGTCAACTGACACTTTAAGGCATTCCGATCGCAATCAAAGCATCTTCCGGCATACAGGTAGAGTAACGCTCCCCTTCCGATAAAACCGCAATCAGCCTCATTTGCCAGTCCGGCGTAATATTCAAATCCGCCCAGGGCACTGCTACCTCCAAACATTTATCCAATCCCACTTGGGCGCGGCTGATGCGGGAATGCCACTCATCGCCCTCTCCTGCTTCCTGAAACCAAATCGATTTCGTCAGCAAATTAATCTCTAAATGATGGTGGAATCGATAGTTTAGCGGTGCTTCGTCGGGCAAACCAGACAGTGGCATCAGACTATTGTGCATTGTGCGATCGGGATAAAACCACAACAAATTTAACTCCGGCGGGCAATCAATACCCGGCCGCACCCCAGTCTTGAAGTCGGCGCGAAGGTAAAAATTCAAGTGATCAACCCCGTACCAAAGCCGCTGAATTGCCGAACTCCGGTGCATCGTGCCCCTTGCTCCCCCAACTTCAATCCGGCCGGCTTTGTCCCAATCCTGTTCGTTGCCGATACCGTCGATAATCGGGTGAATAAAGCTCAGCGGCTGGTGGTCACCTTGAACCTCGTGCACCTCTACTTCCCGCCACACTTCTAGGGGTACAGGCTCGCCCAGAGCTTCGTAGATTGCAGCTACGTGTTCGCGAAATAGCCGATCGAACATAGCATCTTGATTCGACGTGTGGCCCTCGCCAAACCACCAGAACCAGTCGGAACCTTCCGCCGCGAACAGCGCTTCCCAAGCTTCTGGATTGCTCTCTTCTGTGGCTTCTGGATGGTTTGCCAATACCTGTCTCGCCGCCCCTAACAAGTCCCAAGCGCGATTTTTTGCGGGATCGCCGATCCAAGTTGTCAGGGAACCGTCAACCCAGGAACCGGTGTGTAGTTGGGCGGCGGGTATGGTTTCGGTGGCCGGGAATTTGTCGAGAAATTCCGAGACTGTGACTAATTTGATATCTGGATTGTCGCTGAGAGTTTGATAGAGTGATTCTAAGAACGGTTTGCCGTCTTGGGGATAGAATTCCCAGCAATTTTCGCCGTCTAGGGCGATCGTCACCAACCACGGATTTTCTAAAGCTGTTTGGCCGTCGGGTTGTCGGTGTTTGAGAGTTCTGCCGATCGCCTCCAAGTGTCCCACCAAATCCGATGCAGCCTTTTCCGGTTCCATCGAACCGTAGGTAAAACCAATCAAATCAGACAATCTGTGGTCTCGAAATACGATCGCCAAATCGCCATCAGGAGTTTCTAGACGGTAAGGGCGATATAACAATTCTGGTTCACAGACATTCCCCGTCGCATCGCGGTTAAAAAAGTGTTTAATTGTCCACCCCAATACTGCCTCATCCGAGACTATCCATTTAAAGCCTTGTTTAGCAATATAGGGCAAAATTTCCGGGCTAACTGCCTGTTCCGACGGCCACAAACCCCGCGGTTCGCAATGGAACCTATCTTGATACATATCCCAAGATTTTCTCAAATGTCTGGGAATATCTTCTGCCCACTGAAACCGATGTTCTGGCAACGTCATGTTAGGAATCGCTATGCGGCCGCCATTGGTATCAGCAAGTAGCGGTAAAATCGGGTGCGTGTAGGGAGTTGTGGAGACTTCCAACTGTCCCTCAGCTTGCATTTTACGGTGCTGTGGAATGATTCTGGCGAGGATTTCTTTTTGTTTTGAATAGATATTTTTTCGGTCTACCAGATTGAAATTTTGTCCTTGTTTCAGCCACCCTGCAATCTCCGGGTCATCCCAAAACATTGGGTCAATCCAAGCTAAATTGTGCCACGCCAGCAAGTCGCCAAAATCCTGCACTTTCCAGTTTGCCAAGCACCACTGAATGCCTTTTTCCTGCCGCTGAGTGTAGAGTTGAGCGTAGCGGGGATGCGGCTGAATCAGGGTGTGGTAATTAGCATCAAAGAAGTGTTCTAAAATGAACTCTTGTTCTTCGATGTTTAAACTTTTTGCCGACTTTAATGTCACCGCCAAATAAGGGTCTAATGCTTGGTCTGCGATACAGTCTTCTATCTGCAAAATCAAGGAAGGAACCAGGTTTACGGTTTGATGCAGTTTGGGATATTTTGCCAGAAGCAGCACTAAATCCAAGTAGTCTTTAACTCCGTGCAAGCGCACCCAAGGCAGTCGATACTCGGATGCTCCTGCGCTAGCTAATACTCTGGATTTGTAGAGCGGTTGGTGTTGGTGCCAAATGAAGGCTACGTAAAGGGGATGAGACATTGATTTTGGTAATTGGTAATTGGTAATTGGTAATTTGTGATTGATATTAGGGAATTGATAATTGGTAACTGGTAATTGATAATTAGTGATTGATATAGCCTTTTTCAGAAAGATGAGGTACTATCCGGCATAGGGCATAGAGCATAGGGCATAGGGCATGAGGCTCTCCTCACTTTTTTGAGAACCGCTATCTTCGGGAATTAGTAATTGTTAACAGTTAACAGTCAACAGTCAACCGTCAACTGTCAACTGTCAACTGTCAACCGTCAACTGTCAACTGTCAACAGTCAACTGTCAACTGTCAACTGACTAATTACATTACCTGTTCGACTTCAGAAATTTCTGGGATGGCCTCGCGCAGGCGACGTTCAATGCCCATTCTCAGAGTCATTGTGGAACTTGGGCAAGAACCGCAAGCTCCTTGCAGTCTCAGGTGTACGACTGGGCCGTCGATTTCTACGAGTTCCACGTTGCCGCCGTCGGATATCAGGTAGGGGCGCATTTCATCGAGAACTGTTTCGACGTTATCTCTGGTTAGTGCTAGTGTCGTCATATTTTACCTCAAAAATTATTCGTACAATTGACTTAGTTCGATCGTACCGTTACTTGCTGCTAAATCCAGCAGGACTGACGCACAACTTCGATTCATGTAGGGTGCGCACTGCGCACCTTACCTGTAACCCTAGACTACTGCTGGTTCTAGCATTTTGACGTTGGAGTAGTTAAACTCGGTTGTCGTTTCTTGACCTTTTTCTTTCGATCGCACTACTTGCTTAGTCATGACATAATAGTCGCCTATCTTGTCAAAAGTATCTTCAAATTCCAGTTCTCTAGTGATTTCGTTGGTTTCGGGGTTGCGGAAAACGGCATCGTAGTGGCTAGCCAAAGAACCTTCAGGAGTCTCTAAGCTTTTGTGCGTGTCAATGACGAAAGCCATGCGGCCCATCACCCGGCTGACTTGACAAATTGACAGACCTCGGATTTTATAATTCGAGCCCATTGAGTCGCCTTGTACTAAAATATCCACAGCGTCAGTGCTGTCCTTTTCGCCCAGGGTGAAGCTGTTTTTGCCGTGGGATTTTTCAAAGGTGGAGCGCTTGCGGTGAGTCACAATATCCCGCATTTGGGTGTAAACGCTCTGCTTTACTTCCTCATCTGCAATCCCGCTGACTTCCACTGTCATGTCTGGTTTGATGGAAACATGACCCGTATATACTTCGTTGCCTTGTTTGAGTTCAATATCGGCGCTGTAACCGGGAAAGTTGGCATCCCAGGTATAACGGTGTTCGTAAGCAGCGCGAAACAAATCGCGACCGTTGGCTTGCTCTGACATAAATTCCTCTTTGTGTTGACACCCATCTAGTTTAGCTTAACCGCTGGCTGCCCCCACATTCAGTGCATAGGCGGGTTCCCGACTCTGGCACGAGCACTTCTTGAGGCTGCTGCTGCGATGTTAATCTTAGCGCAATAAAAATTTACTTTCTGTCTCGGTTGCTATAATTTGAAAAATAAAGTCATAATATGGCTAGTAATTAAAATCACATTCCACGCATGGCTCTCCTGGGTTTATGATGTATACGGTATCAAGCACAACTGTTTGTGATTCTATGATGCCCTCGGAGTAAGGATATGCGGTTTTCTTATCACCACAAAATCAGGACAGCCTTCCGCATTTAGGGTGTCACACGGTATAATTATTCGGAAAATATCGATTTTTCAAGTGATAAATTATGCCTTTGCTAAAATATTTATCATTTAAAATGTATAATATAAGTATAATTTATAACTTAATATATCAATAAAAGTAAGTAAAAACCGATTGTGACAGTTGAGGGTGCCGAAGGTGGGATTAAAATCACATTCGATCGCCTGACAGCAGTCTTAGTTATGGGTTATCTTAAAAAAAAATTCTGTCCGCTTTTAAGATTTTCCACCTGTGGCAACTATTCGGTTCCCTAATTAATAAAATGCTAGAAACACTTTACAAATACTTAGAAACGTTGCAGGAACAAGTTAACCATTTGCCAACTCCGCAACAGGCGATTTTAATAAAAACCGTGGAAAATCTGTCAAATTCTTTGCAGGAAATGGCAACCATTCCCCAGTTTGAAAGCGTGACTAATAATGCAGCAAAGTTAGTTGAGGCAGAAAATTTAAATCGACTTTTGGAACGCACAATCGCGCAGCAAAGAGCGCAAATCAGACAGCTACAGGAGAAATTGGACAAAGAAATCAGTCAGCAGCGCCGGCACAATCAAGCATTAACTAAAAGTGAAGCAAAACTGCAAACTATACTGCGTAGTTCTCCTGATCTAATTAGTATTATCGCCTCCGACGGGCGAGTCCGATACCACAGCGGAGCCCTAGAGCGAATTTTTGGTTACAAGCCCGAAGAGAGAATTGGCAAGTTTCATGGCGAGTTGATTCATCCAGACGATTTGCTGACTTGGCAGGCATATTTTGGCAAGTTGCTAGAAAAGCCAGGAATTGCGGGGCCGATCGAATATCGGAAACGCCACGCTGACGGTTCTTGGAGGTACATGGAGGCGATCGGCAACAATTTGCTTTACGATTCTAGTGTGCAGGGAATTTTGATTAATTATCGCGAAATTGGGGAACGCAAGCAAGCAGAAATTGCCATCCAAGATTCGCAACGGCACTACAAAATTATGTCACAAATTACTTCGGATTTTGCCTATTCTTTTCAGGCACTTCCCAACGGTAACTTTGTTTGTGAGTGGGTAACGGAAGCTTTGGCGCGCGTGAGTGGTCATCTTCCTGAAGAATTAATTGCGTCGGGCTGGTGGAGTTCAAATATCGTTCACCCTGATGACAGGGAAATGTTAATTAAACAATTAGAAGGCTGTATTTCTAGAAGTATGGGGGTCAATGAGTATCGCATTGTTAACAAAAATGGTGGTGTGCGCTGGGTGCGGGACTGCTGGCAAGCGGTGTGGGACAAAACTGAAGGGCGGGTTGTTCGTTTGTGGGGTGCTTGTCAGGAAATTACCGATCGCAAGCAAGTAGAATTGAAACTGCAACTCGCGGGCGGAGTTTTGCAAGCACAAATTGGATCAGCGCCACTAGCGATTAATTGTACCAGCAATGACGGCCGTACTCTTGTCTGGAACCGCGCCGCCGAACAACTTTTTGGCTGGACTGCGGCTGAGGTTTTAGGGCAACCATTGCCGAATATTCCTGAAGGGCAAAAGCAAGATTTTTACGCGCTGCTGAAGTCTGCGGGTAATGGAAAAGCGGAAAGCGGTTTGGAAGTGTCTTTGTTGAAAAAGGACGGTAGTTCGATCGATATTTGGGTTTGGGCTGCACCCGTGCAAGATGCGGTTGGCGAGATTTTCGGCAGTATCAACATATTTTCTAACCTTTCAGAACGCCAGCGCATACAGGAGGAACGCCAAAAACTAGCAGCAGTGAAAAATATGGAAGAACCTTTTTGGGCGCGCTATGTCAGCCCTCCACCAACCAAGAAAAAATAGGGCGATCGGTAATTTCGTCAAGCACAAGTTAAAAACATTAAAAGTGCGAAACTGCCATCTTATGCTGGCAAATATCATTTCCGATAAAATAACCTATTTGATGGGGTTAATTCGATCGCACATCATATAGCCTTTCTCAGAAAGATCAGGTACGCTTCGGGCATAGGGCATGGGGCATAGGGCATAGGGCATAGAGCCTACCTCACTTTTTTGAGAACCGCTATAGGATAAGTATACCAGATGCTACGTTTGGTAGTTGGTATGCTGTGCTGCACAAAACCCTCATTACCTAAAAATAATTGAGTAACCAGCCACCGAATTTATTAACCAAAGCACAGGGGATTTAAGCCCCCACCTTTAGGTGGATTGTTTTTAGGCTGGGGCTTAAATCCCCTGCCTGAAAACTTCGCTGTCAACTGTCAACTGTTAACTGTCAACTGTTAAGGAATATATAGATGCAAGTGTCATATTTTCCAGGCAGAAGACTTGTCTGCACGGTAAATATTCGACTTTTTGAATACGGGACTTAAATCTTTACTGGTGCCCAGATTCCTCCTTGCTCCTGATAGCAGCTAACTCCCTTGTTGCTTCTTGCTTCTTCTTCTTGCAACGTCCAGATTACCGATGATTAATTTTTAAAGAGCGGTTCTTGATAAAGCGGGACGGTAAAAGTAACAGTTGATCCGAGTCCTTCCCCCATACTGTAAAAATTTACTGTACCGCCCATTGCTTCTACCAGCTTTTGAGAAATAGCCAATCCCAAACCGGTGCCGCCATATTGCCTGGTACGATCGCCGTCCACCTGAAAAAACGACTCAAATAATTTATATTGCTTGTCCAGAGAAACCCCAATGCCAGTATCAGCGACTCGGATTTTCACGATTCCGGGGAACTCCTGGTTGTTAACAGTCACTTTTTTCTGAATAACTTCGGCACTGATGCGAATTCCCCCTTCCTTGGTAAATTTAATCGCGTTTCCAGTGAGGTTCAAGATTACCTGAAGCAGGCGTTGGTAGTTGGCGTACAAAATAATCTCGTCCTCGGCGGTAGATGTTTGGATTTGAAATTGCAATCGCTTTTGCTGCACTTGAACCATTGTAAAATTCTCTACTTGCTGCAACAGTTCGCCTAGTTTGACTGGAGCGAGATCTAACTCCATTTTGCCAGCTTCGATTTTAGCGATATCCAAAATATCGTTAATCACATTGAACAAGTGTAATGCCGATTGATAAGCTTCTGTGATAAATTGGTGCGCTTCTTCGGGGTCATCTGCCATGCCATCCATCACCAGTTTCAGGAAGCCGAGAATGCCGTTGAGGGGGGTGCGGAGTTCGTGGGAAGTATTGGCAAGAAATTGACTTTTCAGTTGGGAAAGAGCTACGGCTTCGGCGCGGGCTTGTTCTAATTCTTGGTAAAGTGTAGCGTGGGCGATCGCGCTGCCGACTTGGGCGACTAATTCGCGGGCGAATTCGAGTTCGACTGGACTCCATTTTGGGGAACTGCCGCAGCGGTGCAAGCAGATGAGGGCATTGGGTTGGCCTTCATAGGAGGTAGCTGCTACGAGGACGGAATGGCGATCGAAGCGATCGACAATGGGGGATGCGTAATCGACTGCTACGGGTTTTAAGGTGGCTAAAGTTTGAATCCATCCCGCCTGTTCGGCTGCGCGCAGTTCTAGTCCCAGCATCGAAGAGTAAGATTCTTGGCGGTACTCAGCTACTATTTTAAAGGTTTTGGATTGGAGATTTTCGATTTGATCGGCAGACAGCGGGGGCGATCGATCGCTGGTAATTGATTGTTGTAATTCGGCTGTTGGGACTGGATAATTTTGGGGATTTTCTGAGGGAAGAAAGTCCGAATATTCGAGGTTTTCGCTGTCTTTTTTGGAGGAACAGATGATGCAGCGGCTCGCGTTCAAAACTTGACCCAAACTGTTAGCTGTTTGTTGCCAAATTGTCTCTAGATCGAGGGTTCTGTGCAGGTTTTGAGCAATTTGGGAGATGATTGTGCGATCGATTTTTGAGTAGGGAGGGAGCGATCGACTGCGGTTGCGGCTTGCGGGAAGCAGCATTTGTTGGCGCGCGTCGGAGGGGGATGGCACAGCTCGATAGAGCATGAATTCTGCGGAATCTGGTGGCCTGTCTGTGGGTTTGTCAGACAGCAGTCTTCCCATAACTAAGACTTTTGTAGCTTTGCCGTTGGAGTCGATCGCGGGAGTGACTGTCAAATCTAACAGAAAATATTGTCCGGCGTGGCAAAATGGATAGCTGAACCTTTGCGGGACGAGGGTTTCTAGCACCCTGCGCAGGCGATCTAGATAAGGTACAGGGGCGATGGGTTGTAGGGTTTCGCTGAGGGGGCGATCGACAATTTGGTCTGCTATGAGGTTGTACTGATCGGCTTTTTCCCAGTAAAAAGATAGATATCGACCCCTTGCGTCTTGGGTAAATACTAATTCTGCCCCTAACTCTTGAAAAAATGCTGTAGAGGCGAGGCTCGATCGCCGGAAATCGGTGTTAGAGTCCATCAGAGTTGGGGATGAAAGTAGTTCAGATTTTTGAGTTTTGAAATTTAAATGCAAAAATCAATACTCAAAATTGTTTTGGGCTTCGACGGTTAAGTTGTGAGTTATGGCAGAAGAAAGTTCGGCAACGAGCAATGTACGGGATTTAACGGATAGGAGGAAGTTCGGCAACGGATTTTTTAACTGATTTAACGGATGTCACGGATAGAAGGAATTGACCGTTTATGTTTCAGCAATTAAGAACTTCCTCACCGTCGGGCGCGGTTGCTATATTAATTAATTAAAAAGTTGTTGGCTTTTTAATTGATAATTCACAGCTCAACACTCACACTTCACAACTATTTTAGGCTGATACCATTGAGTTTTGAGTTATTAATGAACTCAAACAATATTAATTATTTAATTCAGAACTCAACTCAAAACTCACAACTATTTATTGTCAGCTATTTTGGGGAATCAAAAAATACAAATTAAGATTTAGGAATTAGTAGTCTGCACTGATTAACGATCTAGTTTGAAAATTCCACCAAAATTTTAGGCTGCGGGTAACTCAAGTCGGGGACTGGCTGGCGTTTTTTTGCCGTCACAAGAGAAAAGTTCCCAGGTTGTGAGTTTGCCCCAGATTGCTCCGAACAACCTGTATTTCGCCCTGAAATCTGCCGGAGATCGCAGCCAGAGTTCGCGCGGGCGAATTTCACACCCAGCAGATTTGCACCCAGCAGATTTGCACGCGCTGTATCGGGCGAGAGAGGACAGAACCTCAGTCGTTCCACTCGCCACGGGGCGGGACTGGAGGGTTGCGACGCAAGCTCATAGCCTGATCGTCTTCGCGGCGCTCGCCTCTGAGCCACTGCTTGATTGCTGTTTCAATGACTTTGCTGGGGTCATTCGTCAGGTGCTTAATTTGGTCTAGCAGTTCAGAATCTATATGGATAGATAGTTCCACTTTTTCTGACGAACTGTGGGATGGTATCCTTGACTCGCTCATAGTTAAAAAGTCCTAGTTTTAATTCTTAAGTTTCAATTCCTTCTAGGAATTTACGCTTTTTTGTTGTGAAGGAAGTGATGCCCGATCCCTGGTAGAGATGCACAGCGGATCAAAACCTATACTTTTTAGATCCTTACCGTCCCGCTTCCGTTATTTGACCAAATTATTTGCTTATTGTCAAGCGCCAGCAACTTCTCAGTAATATTTTTAAGTTGACGATCGCCTTTTATAGAATAACCTGACTGGACTGGAGGTTTGAGGGCGAATGTTGGCGATCGGGGATATTCCCAACCGTTCAACAGCTTTTTGTACAATCACAGAAATCAATTTTTTTTCTCAGCAGGGCGTTTTGACTGAAGTGTGGTTGATGAACATAGCATAAATATAATGGATCTGTCAACCCACCGCCGATAAAAAATTAAATTGGATCTAAGTCTCTAAATGACTATAAATGACTGTAGATTGAATGAAGTTTTATAATACAACAAAAGTCAATCTTTTGCCGATAGGTTTTATGACAAACGTTCCTGTATCTCGCATTCGTAATTTTTCGATTATTGCTCACATCGACCACGGAAAATCCACCTTGGCCGATCGCCTGTTGCAGCAAACTGGGACTGTCCAAGCACGGGAGATGAAGGAGCAGTTTTTAGACAATATGGATATCGAACGTGAACGTGGCATTACGATCAAGCTGCAAGCGGCTCGGATGAATTACACTGCCAAGGACGGTCAGGATTACGTGCTGAACCTGATCGACACTCCCGGACACGTTGACTTCTCCTACGAGGTTTCGCGATCGCTGGCCGCTTGCGAAGGGGCGCTGCTGGTGGTAGACGCATCTCAAGGCGTGGAAGCACAAACCTTGGCAAATGTCTACCTTGCCTTGGGAAATAATTTGGAAATTATTCCGGTTCTAAATAAAATTGACCTACCGGGGGCGGAACCGGAACGGGTTAAAGGGGAAATTGAAGAGATTATCGGTCTGGACTGTAGCGGGGCGATTGAGGCTTCTGCTAAGGAAGGAATTGGTATTGATGAGATTTTGGAGGCGATCGTCGAATTGGTGCCGCCGCCGCAGGATACTGTTGATAAACCGCTAAGGGCGCTAATTTTTGATAGTTATTATGATGCTTACCGTGGGGTAATTGTGTACTTCCGGGTGATGGACGGAAGTGTCAAAAAGGGCGATCGGGTGTTGTTGATGGTTTCGGGGAAGGAATATGTCATCGATGAATTGGGCATCCTTTCACCGACGCAAGTGCAAGTAGATGAACTGCACGCGGGGGAAGTTGGTTATCTGGGCGCGGCAATTAAGGCGGTAGCTGATGCTCGCGTCGGGGATACGATTACTTTGGTCAAAAAGCCTGCATCTGAGCCTTGGCCGGGTTATACAGAGGCTAAACCGATGGTTTTTTGTGGCTTATTCCCGATCGATGCTGACCAATTTCCAGACTTGCGGGAAGCTCTAGAAAAACTGGAACTCAACGATGCGGCGCTTTCCTACGAACCGGAAACTTCGAGCGCAATGGGATTTGGTTTCCGCTGCGGTTTCTTGGGTTTGCTGCACATGGAAATTGTGCAAGAAAGACTTGAGAGAGAATACAATTTGGATTTGATTGTTACGGCTCCTTCTGTGGTTTATCAAGTCACAACAATTAAGGGAGAAGTGTTAACAATTGACAATCCGAGTCACTTGCCAGATCCTCAGTATCGGGAGAAGATTGAGGAACCTTATGTGCGGGTAGAAATGCTGTCGCCGGAAACTTATGTGGGCGCGCTGATGGAATTATCTCAAAATCGGCGGGGCATTTTTATGGATATGAAGTATCTGAGTCAGGGGCGGACTACGCTGGTTTATGAGTTGCCTTTGGCGGAGGTGGTGACGGACTTTTTCGATCAGATGAAATCGCGATCGCGCGGTTATGCGAGTATGGAGTATCACCTGATCGGTTATCGCGAAAATCCGTTGGTGAAATTGGACATTTTAATTAATGGCGATCCGGTTGATGCTTTGGCGATGATCGTACACCGGGATAAGGCTTACAATGTTGGCCGGGGCTTGACGGAGAAACTCAAGGAGTTGATTCCTCGCCACCAGTTTAAGGTGCCGATTCAAGCGACTATTGGCGCGAAAGTGATTGCTTCGGAACATATTCCGGCTTTGCGGAAGGATGTGTTGGCGAAGTGTTACGGTGGTGATATTTCGCGGAAGAAGAAGTTGCTGCAAAAGCAGGCGAAGGGTAAGAAGCGGATGAAGTCTGTTGGTACTGTGGATGTGCCGCAGGAGGCTTTTATGGCTGTGCTGAAGCTCGATCGCGATTCGTAGTTTGTGTGAGGAGGGCGATCGCGCGTGCGATCGTCTGTTGCCCATTTAAATTGTAGATTCGGGACGGGCTAGAAGCCCATCCCACAAGAAAAAACAATTGTGGGATGGGCTTCTAGCCTGTCCTAACTCTTGGATGCACGGGTGGCCAGAAACCGGGTTTTTTACGAAAATCCTTGGTTGTAGCCCGTAGAATTGGTGAAAAACCCGGTTTCTTTGGTTGGAGTGCGATCGCCCTAAAGAGCGAGCAATCCAGTTATAATTAAGGGCATAATTGTTAGTTGAATTTATTATTATGAATACTCAAATATTACTAAAACCGTCGTCAAAATTAGCTGATGTTTCCTTGACAGTCCTCATAGAAGAATATGATAAACTGGAATTAGTCGATTAAAGGAGAGAGTTGTGTATGATCGCGCAAGTTGAAACGAAAACCTACACGGCTGAGGAATATCTAGAATTGGAAATCAATTCTGAAGAGCGACATGAATTTATCAATGGGGAGATAATTCTGATAGCAGGTGGCACACCAAATCATAGCGAAATTACGAGCATCTTAAATTCTGTATTGAGAGTAAGTCTCAAGGGTAAAACTTACAGTATTTTTGCATCAGATCAACGGCTTTGGGTTCCGCAGTTTAACAACTATACTTACCCTGATGTGATGGTAGTAGCGCGCCCGATCGAATTGCAATCTGGACGGACGGACACAATTACCAATCCTGTGCTGATTGCGGAAGTGCTTTCTAAAAGTACCAAAGCTTATGACCGTGATGAAAAGTTTGCAGCCTATCGCAGTATTCCGAGTTTTCAGGAGTATTTATTAATCGACCAATATCGGCTACAGGTGCAGCAATATTCTAAAACTGACGCGAATAAGTGGATTTTTTTGGAATATACCTGCGCGGGCGATCGAGTTTCCTTAACTTCTATTTCTGTGGAATTTGTGGTGGCAGATTTGTATGAAAATATTGAGTTTGATGTCATACCAAATCCGGCTTAAATATCTAGGCGGATTTGGTTTGTATAGGAGCGGTTTAAATCGCCCAGTCTTATTAATCGATCGCCCGTGAATTCCTAGCTCTAACCAACAAACCGTGTTTCGGAGCAAAAATCATCGCCAACACAAACAGCAGCGTTTGCAGCACCACAATACATCCGCCCGTCGAACCATCAATGTGATAGCTGATATAAGTTCCGATGACGCTAGAAAATACGCCCGAAGCCATCGCAATTAGCATCATGTGGTCAAAATTATCGCTCAATAAATAGGCGGTTGCTCCCGGAGTTACTAACATTGCTACTACTAAAATAATCCCGACTGTCTGAAGTCCCGCCACTGCGGTGAGCGATAGCAAAGATAGCAGCACGTAATAAAGAAATGTGATATTTAAGCCAATCGATCGCGCGTGAGTCGAATCAAAACAAAACAGAATTAAATCTTTGCGTAAAATTGCCAGCGTCACTATGGTAATAATACTAATAATCACAGTTTGAATAATATCCGAATCCGAAATCCCTAAGACATTGCCAAATAAGATATGCGTCAAATCGATCGAACTTCTGACTTTAGAAATTAACACCAAACCAAAGGCAAAAAATCCAGTAAACACTAAACCAATTACCGTATCTTCTTTGATGCGAGTTTTCGCTTTGATAAAGCCGATCGCAATTACCGAACCCACACCAAACACAAACGCCCCCACCGCCAAAGGAATATTCAGCACATAAGCAATCACAACCCCCGGCATCACCGCATGAGAAACCGCATCACCCATCAATGCCCATCCCTTCAAAGTCATATAGCACGAAAGCGCCGAACAAACAACCCCTACTAAGGCGCTGACTAAAATCGCCTTCACCATAAATTCATACTGCAACGGTGCGGCAAACCACTGAATTAAGTCCATTATTGCTCCTCCTGATTGACTTGAGTTAAACGATTTTTGGCCAAAGATAAATCACCGATCGCACCACCAAAGGTACGAGACAGATTTTCCTCGGTAAACACATCAGAGGTGTTACCATAGGCGAGAATGCTGCGATTAATTAACACAACTTGGTCGCAAAACGTGGTAATAGAGTCTAAATCGTGAGTTGAAACGAGAATTGTATGCCCCGTTTGACGCAGTTCCATCAGCAAATCAATCATCATTTTCTCAGTTTTGATATCAACTCCGGCAAAGGGCTCATCCAGCAGCAAAACCGTTGCTTGTTGCGCCAAAGCCCGCGCAAAAAAGGCGCGTTTCTTTTGTCCGCCAGATAATTCTCCGATTTGCCGATCGCGCATTGGCCACATTTCCACCCTTTCCAAGCTTTCTCGCACCGCTTGTTTGTCGATAGATCGAGGAATCCGCAACAGATTCATGTAGCCGTAGCGCCCCATCATCACCACATCAGAAACACTCACCGGAAAATTCCAATCTACCTCCTCCGACTGAGGTACATAAGCTACCAAATTGCTTTTTTGGACTTGACGAATCGGCAATCCATTCATCAAAATTCGTCCAGTAGTCGGCTTCACCAGCCCCATCATCACCTTGAATAGCGTCGATTTTCCCGCGCCATTCATCCCCACCAAACCACAAATTGTCCCCGCTTTAAGTTGCAACGAGGCGCTATGCAAGGCGACTTTACCATGATAAGCAACCGTCACATTTTCAATATCGACGCTGATTCTATCCATACCAATTTCTCCAAATTACCATTACCAATCACTAATTCCCTATGCCATAGCCCTATGCCCCATGCCCTATGCCCCATTACCCTGTAAACCTTTTATCAAAGTATTGACATTATATTCAAGCATCTTCAGGTAGGTTGATGCAGGCCCTTCGGATGGAGATAGAGAATCGACATAAAACACCCCAGCAAATTTTGCGCCTGTTTCCTTTGCTACCTGAAGCTGTGCTTCGTTGCTGACGGTACTCTCGCAAAATACGGCGGGTATTTTGTTGGCTTTGACTGTATTAATCACCCGTTCAACTTGTTTCGGTGTAGATTGCTGTTCGGCATTAACAGGCCAAATGTAAACTTCTTTCAAGCCGTAGTCGCGGGCAATGTAAGAAAATGCACCTTCGCAACTAACTATATAGCGTTTTTCTGGGGGAATCGCTGAGATAGCTTGTTTGAGCCTTTCATCAATCGCCCGAATTTCATCACTGTATTTTGTCGAATTTGCTTCATAGATTGCAGCATTAGATGGATCGACATTTGATAAAGCTTTGCGAATATTTTTAACGTAAATTAAAGCATTTTTAGGGGACATCCAAGCATGAGGATTCGGTTTGCCTTTATAGGAGTCTTCGGCAATATTAACTGGTTGAACTCCCTCGGTCAAAGTAACGCGAGGAACTTTGGGAAAACTGTTATAAAACCGAGTTGCCCAGCGTTCCAAATTCAATCCGTTATCCAAAATTAAACTAGCACCTTGCCCTCGTTTTAAGTCGCTAGGAGTGACTTCATAGCCGTGAATTTCCGCACCGGGCTTTGTGATGGATTCAACAGTTACCTTGTCACCAGCGACATTCTGCGCCATGTCTGCTAGCACGGTAAAGGTGGTGAGAATGACTTTTTTGTCTTTTCGGGTCGAATCGGTGGCAGTAGGGCTAGAAGCTCGATTTTGATTGGTTTGAGGCTCCGCTGTCGTCTGAGTGTTGCACCCGCTGACGCACACTCCCAGCAACAGCCCCAACCCAATTATCTGATACTGTTTCCAAACGGGAGGGGAGAAGAGGGATAGGGGGAAAGGGCGAGATGGAGTGAGAATTTGAGGATTTTTGGGCATATATTTCAAAATGCTAGCTAAATTTGCCACAGATTACGGCAGACAGCCCGATCGACGATCGCTGATTTTCATAATATTTTCATTTTTTAAATTTACCACAGAACCCGTAAAAATGAAAGAATTATGAAAACTGGGGTAAATGGGCGATCGCCCAGCAGAATCAGTATTTTGTGAAATATCTAAAATAGTGCTAATATCTCGGCAGATCGATCGGCTCTGATGGAGAACAGCCATCAGACGCAAGGGGGAAAGTTCGGTGAAAATCCGGCGCTGTCCCGCAACTGTAATGAGATAATACTAGGATAGTTAAATCTCTGAGTCAGGATGCCCGCCGATTTGTTTACCTGTTGTTTTCATCTGCGAGGTATAGATGATGGTTAGTTCAGTATTTTTACAATTAATCTGCTGTTGTTGTCGGTTTGTCGATCGCGAATGACAAGGGAATTTTGGATTTTGTGGCAAAAGTTGGAAATTTATGCAGATCGCGTGTTATTAACATATATGCAAGCGCTGGGAAGAATTTCAACCCTCCCGGAAATCCTCAAATTTACCCAATTCCCCTCATGTCGAAGCAAAAATCAATCTCTATTTCCAAAGTAACTCGCTACCAAAATGCAGCGCTGAATTACTATTTGGGGCTGACAGATTCGCCCTATCTTCATTACGGCTATTGGAAGACTCTGCCTGTGCCTGCTGATGAACTCACCATCGGGCGGTTACGCATTGCTCAGCAAGCTTACACAGATAAATTGTTAGATTTTATCCCCAAAGAAGTCAAGACTGTGCTGGATGTAGGATGCGGGATTGGTGGAAATGCGGCTTATTTGCTCGATCGCGCTTTTGCAGTGGAAGGACTCGCGCCCGATCCGTTCCAACAACAGCGCTTTCTCAAGTGTACAGGCGATCGCGCCATCTTCCACCTCACCAAATTTGAAGACTTCCAAGCCACCCACTCCTACGATTTGGTTCTGTTTAGCGAAAGTAGCCAATATATGTCTGCTATCGATATAGCTAAAGGTGCGGCGAGTGTACTCAATCTTGGAGGCTACGTACTGCTTGCGGATATGATGCGATCTAATCCTAATTATACAGAAGGAATGTTTTCCAATTGTCATGTTGTCAAAGAGCTGGAAACTGCATTAATGCAAGCGGGGTTTAATTTAGTAAAAGCTGAGGATATTTCCACTCATATTTTACCAACAATTGACCTATATGTCGATACTTTCCGCAGGTATGGACTGAACACAATGATCTATGTTGCGGATTTAATTTCGATCGCAGTTCCGCCCATTCATAAATTCCTGCGTTGGATATTTCGTCGCTGGTTTAAGAAATTGGTGGTAGAAGGATTGGAGGCGAGTCAACTTTTTGAACAGCATCTTTGTTATGAGATTCAACTTTGGCAGTTGATCGAAAAAGATGAACGCGGTTGATTGAAAACCGGGCGGTTGAAACCGCGTCGATACAGACAAAACCCGCCTCCGCGGGTTGAAGAAAAAGCCGTTAAAATTACGTTATCTTATTCAGTCTGCGGAGGCAGACTTGCTTTGTCTAGACGCGGTTTCAACCGCCGTCTTATCTAATTATCAATATATAGCGGTTCTCAAAAAAGTGAGGTATGCCCTATGCCCTATGCCCTATGCCCTATGCCCTATGCCCTATGCCCTATGCCCAGTTGTACCTCATCTTTCTGAGAAAGGCTATATGTCTCAATCAATTCTCGAATTCGATCGCACTTCTTACTCATATCCCTGCGGTTCGCGAGTAGCAATTCAGGATTTAAGCCTCAAAATCCCCGCTGGGAAACGCTGCGGGCTAATCGGTCAAAACGGCTGTGGCAAAACCACCTTTTTTCTGTTAGCAAATGGCTTGTACCAACCGCAACAGGGCATGATTAGCTGGGAAGGTGAACCCTTCCGCTACGATCGCAAATATCTCACGCAACTGCGCCAACAAATCGGACTCGTCTTTCAAAATCCCGAACATCAATTAGTCGCTTCCACGGTAGAAGAAGATATCTCCTACGGATTGTACAACTTAGGATTGCCCGAATCTGAAATTGCTGAAAAAGTGGAAAAGGCGATCGAGCAATTCGACCTCAGTGAGCTAGCCCGCGAACCAATCCATAACCTCAGTTTAGGACAAAAAAAGCGCGTTTCGATCGCAGATATCATGGTGCTCAAGCCCAAACTGCTACTGTTAGATGAACCTACCGCCTATCTCGATCCGCGCCACACCCGACAACTGATCGGTTTGCTGCAACAAATTCATGCGGCCGGAACCACCATACTTTTAGCAAGTCACGACCTCGATTTCATCTACCGCTGGGCTGATTGGGTGTTTGTGATGGATCGCGGAAAACTGATTCTAGAAGGAACACCGGAAGCCGTTTTTGCTCAACGGGATGTCTTGGAACAATTGCAACTTGGTGTACCGCTGGCGATCGAGCTAATCGACCACATAAAGGCGATCATCGAGAAAAATGACAACTCAAAAATGCCCGCTTTCGAGGAATTGCAACAACAAATTTTAGACGCGCGCCGACGACTTTAATCTTCAACCTGCGGAGGCAGGTTTTGTCTGTATAGACGCGGTTGAAACCGCCGTGTCTTCTGGATTTAGCCTTCATTGGCGGGCAGGATGCCCACCCCACAAGAAAATTAATTTTTTGTGGAACAGGCATCTTGCCTGTTCTTCAGAATAGTGTATTAAGTGCGATCGTACCAACTTTGCAGCGCCAAGCGATGAACCTCGCGCCAACTAACATTTTTAAGTCGGGCAATTTCCGCACAATCTTCGTACTCCGGCTGCACATTAACAATCGTTTCTCCCGACTTAGCAACTTTGATTTTCACTTCGCCGTACTCAGTTTTAACCGTCTCAAATTCTCGGTGCAAAAAAGTTCTCTGTTGAGTCGATCGCCTAATGCCCAAAGTAGTAGTCTCCCGAAACATTACAGCTTCGCAAGCATCCTGAAATTCGGAATGACAAATCGCAGTTAACAGCACACCCAACCGCGATTTTTTCATCACAATAGGCGTAGTAAAAACATCCAGAGATCCGGCGATAAACAAAGCATCAAAAACATAGCCGATCGCCTGCGGACTCAAATCATCAATTTGCGTTTCCAAAACACAGACTGTTTCTTGCAAATTGGTAATGGCTAATTGATGATCAGTTAAATCTTCCCTCTTTCTTACATCCGTTAAATCCGCTACAAAATCCGCTGCCAATCTTCCTTCTCCCCTCTTTATTACATCCGTTACATCCGTTACAAAATCCGCTGCCGAACCTTCTTCCTTCTTCCCTCTTCCTTCTTCCTTCCTACCAATCCAGAGGCGCAAGATATTAGGAATTGCCAGATTTCTAGAACCCGCACCCAAACCAATAGTCAGAACCTGCATCAGCGGCGGCGGGCCAAAAGCAGAGGCGAGAGTACAAGCGATCGCAGTACCCGTAGGAGTGCACAATTCGCGATCGATCCCATTGCTATAAACAGGCACTCGGTGAGTTTCCCACAACCGCATCACAGCAGGCGTGGGCACCGCCAACCTACCATGTGCAGCCTTCACCGTACCCCCACCAGTCGGCATCGGCGAAAAGTAAAACTCGTCAATATCCAACCAATCCAAACCCAAACAAGTACCGACAATATCAACAAGTGCATCCGTAGCCCCCACCTCATGAAAATGAACCTCATTTGCTGGAATACCATGCACAGAACCTTCTGCATCTGCTAATTTGCGAAATATCTCCAAACTCCACGCTTCCACCCGCGCAGGCAACTTTGCCAAGACAATAATTTGCTCAATTTCTGGCAAGTTGCGATGATGAGTGTGGCTAATTTCTGCCTTTTCTTCGCCGTGACTGTGAGAATGTTCTTCCCCGTGATGATGGTGGTGGTGGTGCCGATTGTCGAAAGTCGGGGATTCCGTTTCCGAGGGATCGAGGGCGGAGTCAGCAGCCGGATCGTTGGATTTTAAAGGCAAATCGGCTGCTAAATCCACATAAAATTTAGTTGCTTGTTGAGTATTCCGGTGGACTAATTCTGCCCGCAATTGGTACTCAGTCGAAATGCCTAGTAAATTTAGTTTGTCAATTAGGTAGTCTAAAGGAACACCAGCATGGAGGAGAGCTCCGATACACATATCGCCAGCAATGCCGGTTGGACAGTCAAAATAAGCTATTTTATTCATTATTAGCAATTAATTTTCAACATTGATTGTTTCAGTCGATATTTCGATCGCCCACTTAGCCTGCAATATCTTAACATGGCAATTATTTACGGACTGCATCCAGTTGCACCCCAAAAAGACAGAATCGAGAAGATTGCAAAAGCTCTCAAAGATGGGGCAGTGATGCTTTATCCCACAGATACAGTTTACGCGATCGGCTGCGATCTAAACTCCAAGTCTGCCGTAGAACGAGTCAGGCGGATCAAGCAACTATCCAATGATAAGCCTTTAACATTCCTGTGTTCCTCATTGTCAAATATCACCGAATATGCTGCCGTCAGCGATCAAGCATACAGAATTATCAAGCGGTTAATCCCTGGGCCCTACACATTTGTGCTACCAGCTACCAAGTTAGTGCCCAAATTGGTAATGAGTCCAAAACGCAAAACCACCGGTATTCGCGTTCCCGACCACCCGCTTTGTTTTACACTTGTGGAAGCTTTGGGCAATCCGATTATTTCCACATCTGCTCATATTACCACTGATGATGAAGGTGCAGCACCCGTGCCGTTTGGACAAGAAGAAAGCTTTGGCAAAGCTGAATTATTTGACTCTTTTTTAAAGTTAGTAGATATCATTGTCGATGATGATTCCGATCCGGGATATCAAGTTTCTACCATTCTTGATTTGACAGAAAGCGAGCCGATTGTGGTTCGTCGCGGTTTGGGATGGGAAGCGGCCGCTGCTTGGGATAAAGATTAAAATTTGTAGGCTATTGCGATAAACTGTAGGGACACAACAATGTTCATTCATGTCAACAATTGCCTCAAACCTTTGTATCTCTGGTTAGTATCCAAGTCTAGATCCCCCTAAATCCCCCTTAAAAAGGGGGACTTTGAGAATACTCTTGTCCCCCCCTTCTTAAGGGGGGCTAGGGGGGATCTGGCCTCGGCGGTAAACAGAAGTTTATGAGTACGTTCGCAGCTAAATTGGACACAAATGAACATTGTTGTGTCCTCTATTTTCCACGATGATCTGTCAGAATCGCAAACAACAAATCTGCGGACAAAACCTAAGCTTCTACCTTAACTCCTTTCCAAAAAGCAATATATCCTGCAATATTTTTAGCAGCATCTTTTGGAGTAGGGTAGTACCAAGCAGCATCCTTATTAACTTGTCCGCCAACTTCAACACTGTAATAACTAGCAACACCTTTCCAACCGCAAGTAGTGTGAGTGCTGCTGTCCTTGAAATACTCGCGGTTGATTGCATCCGCCGGGAAATAATAGTTATTGTCTACCATTTCGCACTTATCGCTCTCGGCCAAAACGGCACCATTCCAAATTGCTTTCGGCATCGGTTTCTCTGCTTAAATTGAGATTCTCAAATATTGTAACTGTATTTGTGCTCAAAAGACCTAGAATAGGGTAGAAGTCAACAACCAATTACTGCAAATGTCAGGGTCGAATCCGCCAACATCTCTCGCGCCCTCATCCCTCGAACAATCCCTCAAACATTTCTTTGGCTATGACTCTTTCCGCCCGGGGCAGCGGGAAATTGTCGAAGCTGCTTTACAACAACGGGATATGATGATTGTCATGCCGACTGGCGGTGGCAAGTCTTTGTGCTTTCAATTACCTGCTTTATTGAAACCGGGATTGACGGTGGTGGTTTCGCCCCTGATTGCCTTAATGCAAGACCAGGTGGAAGCTTTGCAGGATAATGGCGTTGGGGCGACTTTTCTCAACAGCACTTTGAGCGCGATGGAAACCCGATCGCGCGAAACAGCAATTCTCGAAGGTAAAATTAAACTGCTGTACGTTGCGCCCGAACGCTTACTGGGTGAGAGATTTTTACCGTTTTTAGATATAGTAGCTTCTAAGTTAGGAATTTCGGCATTTGCGATCGACGAAGCCCACTGCGTTTCGGAATGGGGACACGACTTTCGACCAGAATACAGACAAATGGAGCGAGTGCGCGATCGATATCCCGACATACCAATTATGGGACTAACCGCCACCGCCACCGAGCGCGTCCGCCAAGACATCATCCAGCAGTTAACCCTGCGAAATCCCTACATCCACGTCGCCAGCTTCAACCGGCCAAATTTATACTACGAAGTCCGCCCCAAAACCAAGCACAGTTTTGCCGAAGTTGTGCAAATCATCCAAAAAAAAGGCGGTTCAGGAATCATTTACTGTCTCAGCCGCAAAAAAGTTGACGAAGTTGCCTACAAATTGCAGCAAAGCGGCATCCAAGCCCTACCATACCATGCCGGAATGAACGATGTAGATCGATCGACGAATCAAACCCGATTCATCCGCGACGACGTACAAGTAATGGTAGCAACAGTCGCCTTCGGCATGGGAATCAACAAACCAGACGTGCGATTTGTAATTCACCACGACTTACCCAAAAACCTAGAAGGATACTATCAAGAATCAGGTCGCGCCGGCAGAGACAACGAACCATCTCACTGCACCTTATTTTTCGGATTCGGCGATGTCAAAACCATCGAATACATCATCGAACAAAAACCCGACGAACAAGAACAAAGAATAGCCCGCCAACAATTACGGCGAGTAATCAACTATGCAGAATCCAGCGATTGCCGCCGCACAGTCCAGTTAAGTTATTTCGGCGATTCATTTCCCGGAAATTGCGGAAATTGCGACAACTGTTGCAACAAAAAACCAGTAGAAGACTGGACACTTGAAGCCATGAAATTTCTTTCCTGCATCGCCAGATGCCAAGAAAAATTCGGCATGAATCATATTATTGACGTGCTACGCGGCTCAAAAAATCAAAAAATATTGCAATACCAGCACAACCAACTTTCTACTTACGGCATTGGCAAAGATAGAAGTCCAGACGAGTGGAAAAGGTTAAGTCGTTCGCTGATAAATCAAGGCTTCTTAGACGAAAAAACAGACGGCTTTCCCATTTTGAAACTCAACGAAAAAAGTTGGGAAATCATGAAACGCCAGCGCACAGTTGAAATCGCCATCGAAGCGCCGCGGGAAGTACAGGGAAGAGTGCGGTCTTTAGCCGTAGAAGTAGAAGGCTTATTTTCCATATTACGAAGTCTCCGCAAACAAATTGCCGACGAACAATTTGTGCCACCTTACGTAGTTTTTGCTGATAGAAGCTTGCGAGACATGGCAGAAAAACGTCCGCAAACTCTCACCGAATTCGAGGAAGTTTACGGCGTTGGCAGCAACAAGCGCGATAAGTACGGCAAAGTTTTCTTAGAAGCAATTCGTACTTTTTGCAAAGAACAAGGATTGCCAACTAGCCCTGTATCTCCTGATGTCGTTAATCTAGCAAATTCTCCATCTTATTCCCAGATGCAAACCTGGGAATTATATCGAAAAGGTTTGACAGTTCAAGCCATAGCAAATGCGCGGGGGATGAGTCCTAATACTATTTCTGGGCATCTGGTAGAATTGATGGATATGGGCCGGGAAGTTGATATAAATTTGTTGGTGGAATCGGAAAGCCAGCAGGCTATCGTAAACGCAATTGAAGTTATTGGAGATGAAAGATTGAGAGCAATTTATGAGTTTTTGCAAGAACGTTATACGTTTGATGAGATTAAGTTTGTGCGGGCTTGGTGGCGGCAAAATTATGTCAGTTTTTAACCGCAGATGTCTGCGGATGAACGCTAATGGACGCAGATAATTGATAAATAGGAGGGGGAAATGAGAATTAAACAAGTAGCTTTTTGGGATCATGTATTAGAGTGGCGTTTTGAACCCATCTATTTTTCTAATCTTGCATTGCTAGTTGGGGTATCTGGGGTTGGCAAAACTCAAATACTTAAAGGAATTTTGCGTTTAAAAGAGATAGCGAATGGTGCTTCGTCAAACGGTTTAGCGTGGGATATCACATTTTCGACAATCAACGATGTGGAGTACCAATGGCAAGGCGAGTTTGAAACAAAAAAAGTTCCTGTCCTAATTCCAGATGAGGAAGACGAAGCCAGTAACTTTAGGATTCTTCGCGAGCATTTATCTAGAAATGGGGATACAATTATCGAAAGAAACTCTACCGAAATCAAGTTTAAAGGAAAGACAACGCCAAAATTATCACCGTTTCAAAGCGCAGTGCAAATTTTAAATCAAGAAGAAGATATCTTCCCTGTTCAGCAGGGTTTTAATAAAGTTATTTACAGTGATAACTATAGCTCTTTCAATGGAGGATTAGCGATACATCACAGGTTAATGTCAATATTTACATCAAGTAAAGTTTCATTAAAAATTAACATTTCATTGGATAGTATTAAAGGAAGTAATTTACCAATACTTCTAAAAATGGCTTTAATAGCCACCGATTATCCAGATGTGTTTGATAACATTAAACGCATATTTAGAGAGGTATTTCCTCAAGTTGAAGATGTTAAAATAGAAGCAGTAAAAGAAAATGATAGTCTATCATTTTCAGGTTATCCCGTGAAAATCAGAGAAAAAGGTGTCAATAATTGGATTTCTCAAAATAACATTTCCTCTGGAATGCTGAAAACGCTAATTCTGATTAGCGAAATCTACTTGTCGCCAGAAGGAACTGTAATTCTGATAGATGAATTTGAAAATGCTTTAGGGATTAACTGTATCGATTTTGTTACCGATTTGCTCATGGAAAATAGAAATATTCAATTTATCCTCACCAGTCATCACCCGTACATTATCAATAATATCAGCATGGAATACTGGAAAATAGTAACCCGCACAGGAGGCGTTGTCACCGTCAAGGATGCGAAAGATTTGAACTTGGGAAAATCTAGGCATCAGGCGTTTACGCAACTGATTAATCTTGAAGAATATAGCGAAGGAATCTTTGTTGAATGAATCTATATTTTTTAGTCGAAGGGATGCAATCGGAGAGAAAAGTTTATCCAGCTTGGTTAAGTCATCTATTGCCTGAATTCACACAAGTTCAGAGTTACGATGAGGTGAAAGACAAAAATTATTACCTGATTAGTGGCGAAGGATATCCATCATTATATGATTTCATTCCTCCTTCGATTGAGGAAATCAATTTAAGCGGAAAATACAACTATTTTGTAGTATGCCTTGATGCCGAGGAAAATACTGTTGCGGAACGACACGCAGAAATTTATGATTTTTTCAATCAGGAAAAACTAGAATTAAAAAATGCAGAACTTGTGCTAATTGTTCAGAATCGCTGCTTGGAAACTTGGCTGCTGGGCAATCGCAATATTTATGCAACACATTCTCAAAAGTTAATACATCCTAAAACCAAACTTTTATTAGATTATACTAAATATTATAATGTTTCAGTTGACTGTCCTGAAAAAATGGGAAAATATTTAGATTTTAATACCCATGCTCAGTTTCATGGAGCTTATTTGAAAGTGTTATTTGAAGCTAAAAACACCACATATTCTAAAAAAAGACCTGGAGATGTGCTAAAGCCATTTTATTTGGAACAGCTATTGAAAAGAATTGAAGAGAAGCCAGGGCAATTGACTACTTTTCGTGATTTTGTCGATTTTTGCAATATAGTTAAATCCAGATTGTAAGATTAAACGGCAACAATTACAGGACTTAGGCAGAACCTCTATATGTAGAACTCAATATAATCTAAATCCTCAATTTTGCTCAGCGCCGACGCAAAACCGGGTTTTTTACTAAAATGTCACGCGATCGCACCGATCGCCCACAAACCCCTTGCTAGTCGATCGAGCGATCGCCCTCTCTTGACTATCAAACAATACATCTTCAGGATATTGACAAACTTTATAAAATGTGTATTTAACTCTCAAATTTTTGTGAAACTAGCTATTTGCCGATCGCCATTCAATCAGGTAGAGTTGTACAGTCCAGACTATAATATCAAAGTGATATAAATGCTTGAATTATCAGCCCTTGGTCTGCTACAGCGGGAACCCCTGCACGGCTATCGGCTAAAGCAACAACTGGAGCTATTTATGAGCAGTTGCATCAGCGTCAACTACGGAGCGATTTACCCGCTGCTGAAGCGGTTGGAAGAGCGAGGCGAGATTTCGGTAGTTTCCGAAGTCGCCGGAGACGGCGGCAATCCGCGCAAAATCTACGGCATTACAGCCCAAGGGCGCGATCTCTGGCGACAAAAAATGCTCGAACACCATCAAGAAAGCTGGGTCAACAGTCGATCGCGCTTCCAAATCAAATTTTTCTTTTTTGGTGACTTAGAAAGCCCAGAAAGAATCAAGTTGCTCGAACACCGCTTGAGAGTTTGCTACCTGCGCCAAGACGACCTAGAGGGCCAACAAACTGAACATGACAATCCCGTTGACTCGTATCAAGCAGCATCCTGGGAAAGGTGTACGGCTACCCTCCAGTTAGAAATCGAGTGGTTGACAGAGCAACTAGCCCAAGAACAACGCGCGATCTCGGCTTGTGCGTGACTGACTCCCCAACCTCCCCTGAATCCGGCGACTCAAGTGAGAAAATCCCTCCCACTCACCCACTCAAGTGAGTCATAAGGAGGATGTCTAATCTCAGTGGCACATCATAACTTTTGAGAGATAACAAACAACTTTCCTAAAAATAATCGCGGCCCGGCTTGGCTAACTGCGATCGGACTAAAGCCAAGCACATCCCCCGATTAAAAAGACGACTTGTCCTTATTCCATTCTGTTTAAGATGGCTTGTCCTTATTCCCTAAGCTAGGTGGAGCAAAGATGCCGCCAAACTCTAGGTAAGTCAGTTGACAGTTGACAGTTGACAGTTGACAGTTGACAGCTACCTCTACCTGGAAGCAAGAGGATTGGAGTAATGAATAGTCTTCTTTTAATTTCTCCCTACAAGAGAGAGGCTTTAAACCAATTCTTTCTGATAAAAAAAATTAGTGGTGTTGATAATGAGTTATCCTAAATCCCCTGAATCCGTCGTTGAAACTGAAGACCAAAAATCTACTACACCGGAACTGCACCCAATCGATGCAGACAGCTATCAACCGCAGGATTTTGAAATTGTTGACGATCGCCCCCTCCCTGTTGCTAAACCGCGATCGCGCTGGCCCCTAATTGCCGCGCTCGCGATCGGCACAGCAGGCGCAGGTTACGGCTTGTACTCATGGCAATCTAGCCATAATCGCCCACCACAGGCAGCAGCAAATCAACCCAAAGGCATACCAGTCAAGCTGGCAGCCGTTAAAACCAGCTCAGTCCAAGATGCTTCGGAATTTGTCAGCAGCCTAGAAGCCAAGCGTTCTGTACAAATCAAACCCCAAACAGAAGGGCTAGTCACGCAGATTTTTGTCAAATCCGGGGACTCGATCGAAACAGGACAAGCCATCGCCCGGATCAAAAGCGACAGCGCCCAAGCTCAATTAAGACAATCCCAAGCCAGCCTGCTCGCCGCTCGATCGCGCTTAGCCGAATTGCAAGCCGGAACCAGGCCAGAAGAAATCGCCCAAGCTCAAGCCCAGGTAGCCCAAGCCCAAGCCAACCTAGCTCAACTGCGATCGGGCAATCGCCCAGAAGAAGTTGGCCAAGGCCAAGCCCGCGTCGCCCAAGCCCAAGCCAACCTAGCCGATGCCCAAAGCGGAACTCTGTTAGAAGACATCGCCCAAGCCAGAGCCCAAATAGAGGCAAGCAAAGCCGAAGCACAGTTAGCCAGCCAGCAGTTGGCCAGATATCAAGCATTGGCAAAAGAAGGCGCAGAGTCACAAAACACCCTCCAGCAATACATCCAAAAACAAACCAGCGCCCAAGCCAACCTCCGAGAAGCTCAAAGGCGGTTGGATCAGCGCCAAAAAAACAGGCAAACCCAGATCCAGCAGCGCACAGCAGCCTTGCAACAGCAGCAGCAAGCCTTGCGGCAATTGCAAAACGGTGCGCGCCCAGAAGAAATAGCCAAAGCCGAAGCCGAAGTCGCACAAGCCAAGAGCAAATTAGCCCAGTTAGCCAACGGCACTCGCCAAGAGCAGATAGATCAAGCCGAAGCGCAAGTTGCCCAAGCTCAAGCCCAAGTGCGCGGCTTTGAAATACAACTGCAAGAAACTGCTGTCACCGCGCCCTTCGCCGGAGTCATCGGCGACATACCTGTGAAAGTGGGTGATTACTTGAAAACAGGTGACCCGATCGCCACTTTGACAGAGAACAAATTGCTCGACTTGCGGTTATCAATTCCTTTAGAGCGTCAGCCTCAATTACGCTTGGGGCTGCCCGTAGAAATGCTGGATAATCAAGGCAAGGCGATCGCGAGCGGTCAAATCAGTTTCATCTCCCCAAACGTCAGCGCCAATTCCCAAACAATCTTAGCTAAAGCCACCTTTCCCAATCCCAGCGGCGAACTGCTCAACCTGCAATTTGTCAAAGCCAAAGTCATCTGGCAAGAAAAGCCGGGAATTTTAGTTCCCGTCATCGCAGTCACTCGCTTGGGCGGGCAAACGTTTGTCTTCACAGCTCAAAAACCGGAACAGCCAAAACCTGGAATGCCACCTTTAATCGCGCGGCAAAAACCAGTGAAATTGGGAACCATTCAGGGGAACAATTATCAAGTTATCGAAGGTTTGCAAGCCGGAGAAAAAGTGATTGTAGCAGGCATTCTCAACTTGACTGACGGCGCTCCAGTTACTGCTCAAGAGCAAGCTGTTGGGGAAGGGGGAAAATTACCAGTGGGAGGGAAAAATTAATTTCTGCATCAGGATTTACAGAATTTTGAAGATTAATAGGATTGAATTGAAGATGACTAAAATTAATCCTGTTCATCCTTTAATCCTTAAATCCCAATCGCTTGTATGGGCGGGTTTAGCTAATAATCTATGAGATCAGCCCGAAGATGAAGGCAAAACCCGCCCGACCCATTTAATGTTTATTTGTACCCACCTACTTACCAATTACCAATTACCAATTACCAATTACCAATTACCAATTACCAATTACCAATTACCAATTACCAATTACCCAAATAATGTTTGCAGATTTCTTTATCAAACGGCCTGTCTTTGCGAGCGTCTGCGCCTTAATTATCATTTTGGTAGGCGCAATCAGCATTCCCACATTGCCGATCGAACGCTTCCCGGACATCAGCCCCACCCAAATCAACGTCACAGCCAACTATAGCGGTGCCAATGCTGAAGTTGTCGAAAATGCGGTAACAAACATCCTAGAAAGGCAAATCAACGGCATTGAAGGACTGAAATATCTAACTTCCAGTAGCACTAACAGTGGAACCAGCACCATTACAGCCACCTTTGATACTTCCCGCAACAAAGATATCGCCGCCGTCGATGTGCAAAATCGAGTTGCAGTCGCTCAACCACAACTCCCAGATGCCGTACAACGCACAGGAGTTACAGTTACAAAACAATCTAACAGCCTGCTGCTGGCTATAGGATTATTCACCGAAAACAAAGAATACGACACCATATTTTTAAGCAACTACGCCGACCTCTATTTAGCAGATACTTTAAAAAGAGTAAAAGGCGTGGGCGACGTGCGAATTTTTGGGGAAAGACGCTATGCTATGCGCCTGTGGATCGACCCCAATAAATTAGCGGCTCGTAATCTAACAATGCAAGATGTAACAAGAGCAATTAACGAACAAAACTTGCAAGTTGGTGTAGGAAGAATTGGTCAAGAACCCGCCCCAGAAGGGCAAATGTATCAGATTGATTTAAGTGCAGAAAGCCGTCTCAAAAGCCCCACAGAATTTGAAGAAATTGTTATTAAAAACGAAACAAATGGAACTTTAGTTAAGTTAAAAGATGTTGGTAGAGCCGAATTAGGAGCAGAAAATTATAACTCTTTTCTGCGATTTCGAGGTAAGGACGCGGTGGGTTTAGGAATTTACCAATTGCCCGGAAGTAATGCTCTAAATGTTGCCAATTCCGTCAAAACAGAAATGGCAAGATTAGCTAAAAACTTCCCTCCAGGGGTGATACATAGAACCGCACTAGATACGACTCAATTTGTCCAAGAGTCAATGGCAGAAGTAATCAAAACTCTGTTTGAAGCAGTCTTGCTAGTGGTAATAGTAATTTTTGTTTTCCTGCAAGATTGGCGCACTACGATTATTCCCACCATCACAATTCCCATTTCCTTGATTGGGACATTTGCCTTTATCAAAGCATTCGGCTTTACGATTAACAGTTTGTCTCTATTTGGTCTTACCTTAGCAACAGGTTTAGTGGTTGATGACGCGATCATCGTAGTCGAAAATATTGACCGCCTAGTCCGCCAAGGTATGAATGCCCGCCAAGCAGCTTCCGAGTCAATGCGGGAACTTTTTAGTGCTGTAATTGCCACTTCCTTAGTATTGATGGCCGTGTTCATACCCGTGGCATTTTTCCCTGGGACAACGGGAGCACTCTATAAACAATTTGCCCTGACAATTGCTTTTTCAGTGCTCATTTCTACCTTTATGGCGGTTACTCTTACTCCCTCACTTGCCGCTATATTACTGCGCCCAGGTAAGAAGTTTGGCGGCCCGTTGGGTTGGGTGTTTAACCGGATTAATATTTTTCTGGATTGGATGCAAAAGAAATATAGAGATTCCTTAATATTCTTAACCCGATTTAAAACCGTTGTCACCCTGTTGTTTATTGCTTCTCTGGGATTCACAGCTTGGCTTTATTTATCAGTACCGACTGCATTTATCCCAGAGGAAGACCAGGGCTATTTTCTGACAATTATTCAAGGGCCTCAAGGCGTTTCGCTGCAATACACTCAGCAGGTGATGGACGAAGTTGAAAAAGAAATCCTCAAAGTTCCTGAAGTTGTGGGGACTTTTTCTGTAGGTGGCTTTGGTTTTAGTGGTAACAGTTCCAATCAGGGGATTATATTTACTACCCTTAAACCCTGGAAAGAACGTCTCGGAGAAGAGCAAACTGTACAGGCGATTATTGGTCAATTGCGGGGTAAGTTTTTCGCGATTCCAGAAGCTAGAATTTTCCCTGTGAATCCGCCGGCTATTCAAGGTTTAGGTCAATTTGGAGGTTTCCAATTTCAATTGCAAGACCGCAAAGGTAACAGCGGTTTAGATTCTCTGGTTGAGGCGATGGGTGGAATTTTAAAGCAGGCGAATCAGACGCCGGGATTGCAAGCGGTATTTAGTACGTTTGCTGCGAATACGCCTCAGTTAATTGTGGAAGTTGACCGCAATCGAGCTAAGGCTCTAGATATTCCCATTAATGATGTTTTCAGTACGTTACAAACGGCTCTGGGCTCTCAGTATGTGAATGATTTTAATCTACAGCAGCGCAATTATCGGGTGTATGTTCAGGCGGATAAACAGTTTCGTGATAACCCTGAAGATATTAGTAAGTTGTATGTCCGCTCTGGAAAGAATGAAATGATTTCTTTGAGCAATTTGGTGAAGATAACTCCGGTGGTGGGAGCGCAAACTGTTAACCACTACAATTTATATAGGTCAATTGAAATTAGTGGCTCTCCGGCTCCGGGATCGAGTTCTGGACAGGCGCTAAAATCGATGGAAAAGGTGTCGGCTCAAGTTTTGCCGTCGGGTTTTGGGTATGAATGGTCGGGGAGTTCTTTAGAAGAAATTGAGTCTGGGGGTCAAGCGCCGATTATTTTTGGTTTGGGGCTGGTTTTTGTGTTCTTGGTTTTGGCGGCTCAGTACGAGAATTATGTCGATCCTTTCATTATTTTGCTGGCGGTTCCTCTGGCGATTTTAGGTGCACTTTTAGCTCAGTCGTTGCGGGGTTTGGCGAATGATGTTTATTGCCAGATTGGTTTGGTGATGTTGATTGGGTTGGCTAGTAAAAACGCGATTTTAATCGTGGAGTTTGCTAATCAGTTGCGGGAGCGGGGATATCCAATTGCTAAGGCGGCAGTTGAGGCGGCTCAAGAGCGTTTGCGACCGATTTTGATGACTTCTTTATCATTTATTTTGGGGATTGCTCCCCTAATTAACCCGGAAGGTGCGGGGGCGGCAAGTCGCCGATCGCTGGGGAATGCGATCGCGGGCGGGATGGTTGTTTCTACGTTCTTGAGTTTGTTTATGGTGCCGGTGCTGTATGTGGTGGTTGTCTCGGCTCGCGATCGCTTTACGAAACGCGATCGCCCGCAAAATCCGCCCCATGATGACACAAATTTGGACGGGAAAACGGCTCCTCGCGAGGAGGTTGAACGCGATCCAGTAGCGCCACTTTAACCGCCCGATCGGCCATGAGAGGAGTGTTCCAAAGGGTGAATGGAATCAGGCAACAAACAAACGCTACTTTTCCTTTCACACTTGGCAAGAATTGGCAGATTTAGCTAATAATTGCGCTCTGGTAGGATTGTCAAATTGTGAAACTTAAAGATAAACTAGAAATTAAAAAGTACCTTAAATCATGCAAATTACGATCGACCTTCCCGACAATCTCCCCCTGACTGAAGCCGATGTGAGGATAGAATTGGCGATCGTACTTTATCAGCACCACAGCCATCGCGACTAAAGCATTTAAGTGCGATCGGGCGTCATTTTCAAGTTTTATGGTTTAGCTTGTGGTTCCCACTTACAGATAGACTCTGGCTTGAGAGGACAAGTCTTGGGTGCGATAGAGTTTCCGCTGAGGGAAAGCAGATTCAGGTTAGTCAAAGATGCTAGTGGTTTGATGTCCTCGATTTGATTGTTGGTGAGACTGAGCTGTCTCAGGTTAGTCAAGGATGCTAGCGGTTTGATGTCGCTGATTTGATTGTTGGTGAGACTGAGCTCACTCAGGTTAGTCAAGGATGCTAGCGGTTTGATATCGCCAATAGTATTGTTGTCGAGTTTGAGCTGAATCAGGTTAGTCAAAGATGGTAGCGGTTTGATATCGCTGATTTGATTGTTGTCGAGCCAGAGCCAACCCAGTTTAGTCAAAGATGCTAGCGGTTTGATGTCGCTGATTCGATTGTGGCTGAGGTGGAGCCAAATCAGTTTAGTCAAGGATGCTAGCGGTTTGATGTCCCTGATTTGATTGTTGCTGAGGCTGATCTCAGTCAGGTTAGTCGTCAAAGATGCTAGCGGTTTGGTGTCGCCAATAGTATTGTTGTCGAGTTCGAGCCGAATTAGATTAGTTAAGGATGCTAGCGGTTGGATATCGCTGATTTGATTGTTGCTGAGGTCGAGCCGAACCAGTTTAGTCAACGATTCTAGTGGTTTGATATCGCTGATTTTATTGTTGCTGAGACTGAGCTCACTCAGGTTAGTCAAGGATGCTAGCGGTTTGATGTCGCTGATAGGATTGTTGTTGACACGAAGACTCTGAATGTTAGTCAAAGATTGTAAGGGCTTGAGGTCGCTGATTTGATTGTTGCTGAGGCTGAGCTCACTCAGGTTAGTCAAGGATGCTAGTGGTTTGATGTCGCTGATAGGATTGTTGTTGAGGCTGAGTGAAATCAAGTTAGTCAAGGATGCTAGCGGTTTGATGTCGCTGATAGGATTGTTGCTGAGGCCGAGCCGTCTCAGGTTAGCCAAGGATGCTAGCGGTTTGATATCGCTGATAGGATTGTTACTGAGGGCGAGCTGTCTCAGGTTAGTCAAGGATGCTAGCGGTTGGATATCGCTGATTTTATTTTCGCCGAGGGAGAGCGTATTCAGTTTACTGTAGTTTAGACTAAATAAAGATGAGAACGGTGGCAAAAGAAGAACTAGAGCCACCGCGCCGGGAGAGAATGAGG
>NZ_JAUBVX010000055.1:0-42168 GCF_036706065.1 Microcoleus sp. A2-C3
ATCTTCAAAAATGGTTCGTGGAAATTTTCGCTAAACCCACATAGCTGTTGGATCATTCTTTTTGTGGAGGTCTCTTATCCTTATTGTGTGTTGAATTTGGAGTGATTAGTCTGCCAGACTGATGTGTGGCGCTAGACAAACGAAGTCCGCACAGGCGGACTTTCTGTTTTTAAGTCTTGGATGAGGTACGGGAAGTGCGATCAGTCTTTGATGCACTATTCGTGTGGTTGTGATAGAATGCAAGTAAACCTACTTTGATTAGTGCAAGTCAGCCAACTGCTGCGAGGTTAAATACTATGACACAGTTTGTTTTGGATAGATTTCAAGCTTTCAGCTCTAGTTTCAAAAGCGAAATAGAGGAAGCTCGGCAAAAGTTTGAAGCGGAATTTGTTACTTCTGAATTTTACACTTTAAATTTGAAAGTTTCTATCAAAATAGATGAAATAAATCGTTTAGTAGATGAAGGTTTCAATTCTAAAGATCCATTTCTGATTTCAAAGAAGTTTCAAGAAGCGCATGAACTCCTACTTGATATAGCCAACAATTATCAAAAAGTTGATTCAGATGAAAAAGTAAACAATATAATCAAAGATTTTAGCAATGAATTAAAGGCTCTTCAAATGTCTTTTGAGGCTTTTAACTTGATGATTTTAGGTGGGAATCAAACTACAAAAGATCCCATAGATAGGTACGTACATTATATTAGAGCATATCAGCTATTTCGAGAAGTTGCTACTAATTATTGGGATCATATTCCGCTTGAGGCTCGAAAATTTATTGCAGATATTGCTTACTTTTTAGTAAAAAACTTATTGATTCCTCATAGGAAAATTCTCAAATCTGAAGCATCTTCACTTCTTTCCGTATTTGAACAAGATCAAGACCTTCAAATACTTAATAAAAAGCAACTAGAAAATCTTTCTATTTCTGTAGGGGAAAGTTCCAAATTAAATTCCTTAGAGGAGATAAGTAACTACCTACCCGGAGTAGAAGGGGTGGTAAATAAAGCTGTGGAACAAACTAGGAAGTGGATGGAATTGGGTATAGATATTAGCGACCCGTGTGTGGTAACACCTTTAGAAGAGATGGCAGACAACTATCCAGAAATTGCTGAATACTGCAACGATCTTTTAATAGAAATGGTGAAAGAACAAATGAATCAAATGAAAAATTCTTTACCAGATGTAAACGAAGAAGTTTTAGATGAGTTTTGATGATAAAATTTTAAGGAAAAAGTATGATTAAGTATTTATGACTTGGAAAGAATTTTTAGCTGAAGGAGATTATGCTGTAACACTTATTCGTAATGGACTCAAGAAACGGGGAATTAAGGCAGGAGAGTCTATTGTTACTCAGTTTAATACTGACGAAGATATTCCTGTGTATGATAATTTAGGCAATAAAATTTTTTGGATATCTGTAAAAACAGTGTTTCAGTCTATTACAGATCCGATTCGACAAATGCCGCCCGGTTATAAAGGTTGGATGTGCGGTGAAGTAGAAAGTAAACAATGGGTAAACTCGCCAGCAGTAGTTATCTGGTACTGTCGAAATACCAAAACAGCTTGGGGAGCAATAACGCCAACACGTCCCAGTACAAAGTGGATTATTTATCCAGATAGGTATGGCACAAAAATAGACAAACGCAAAACAGCAGCGACAGGTGAAACTCATTATATTTACCCTTCTTATTGTGTGCCAACTTCTGAAATAATTAGTAAAAATGAAGTTATCAATTATATTCAGCAGTTATCCATATTATGTTAATTCACAATGATACAAAATTCGCAGATTTTGGAAAAAACCCGGTTTCTTTGTCGGAGTGGGTAAGTCTGGCGCGGGTGGCCAGAAACCGGGTTTTTTCGATAATTCTTGGTTGTGATTCGCAGATTTGGGGAAAAACCCGGTTTCTTTGTCGGAGTGGGTAAGTCTGGCGCGGGTGGCCAGAAACCGGGTTTTTATGACAATGTTGGTGGTGATTCGCAGATTTGGGAAAAAACCCGGTTTCTTTGTCGGAGTGGGTAAGTTTTGTTAGTGATTAAGCAATATTGTAGGGGCCCGTGAGCCAACAATATCGGCCAATAATTGACAATCTTAAAAACCCGCCCCCTCTCAACGCAAATACCAATATATCATTTATGCGATCGGGGTTGGTTGGTTGGGTGGGGGCGGGTTTATGAATATTTGCGATGTGAATCTTCGATTGTTGGTGAACCCGCCCCTACAGGAATTGCGATCGATCGGACACGATATTACATCAAGTATCCTCACCCAAATTATCGTTCATATTTTTGATATTTTGATATTTTATAGGGCTATTGTAGCAAATTTAGGACTTACGCGCGGGTGGCCAGAAACCGGGTTTTTTCGAGAATACTTTGTTGTGATTCGCAGATTTGGGGAAAAACCCGGTTTCTTTGTCGGATTCACTCCTTCCCATCAAGCTAACTGCTGACAGTATCCTCACCCAAAATATCGATGAATTGTGGCAGCGAATCGCGCAGATTGCGAAGCCAATCGTTATTAGGAGCAATGGCTAAAGAGCGATCAAACAGTTCCAGCGCCTCTTGGCAATTCTTGAGCGCTTCCTGTTGCTCAGATAATTGTTTATGCAAAATACCTAGTCCTAGCAGCGTTATCCCTTTGTTGTCGAGAGCATTGATAAAATCCGGTGCAATAACTAAAGCAGAATTAAAGGCAGTGATCGCTACTGAGTAAGAATGTTTGGCAGATTCAAACTCACTTAGTTTTGCCTGTAACTCACCCAGACCTTGCACCGCCATCCCTTTGTTGTTGAGAGCATTGATAAAATCCGGTGCAATAACTAAGGCAGAATGCAAGGCAGTGATCGCCTCTGAGTAAGAATGTTTGGCAGATTCAAACTCACTTAGCTGTACCTGTAACCTACCCAGATTTTGCAGCGCCATCCCTTTGTTGTTAAAAACTCTGTTATCATCCGGTGCAATAACTAAAGCAGAATTAAAGGCAGTGATCGCCTCTGAGTAAGAATGTTTGGCAGATTCAAACTCACTTAGCTGTACCTGTAACCTACCCAGACTTTGCAGCGCCATCCCTTTGTTGTTAAAAACTCTGTTATCATCCGGTGCAATAACTAAAGCAGAATTAAAGGCAGCAATCGCCTCTGAGTAAGAATGTTTGGCAGATTCAAACTCACTTAGCTGTACCTGCAAATCACCCAGACTTTGCAGCGCCATCCCTTTGTTGTTGAGAGCATTGATAAAATCGGGTGCAATAACTAAAGCAGAATTAAAGGCAGCAATCGCATCTGAGTAAGACTGTTTGGCAGCCTCAAGTTCACTTAGCTGTACCTGCAAATCACCCAGTCTTACCACCGCCATCCCTTTGCCATTGAGAGCATAGATTAAATCCGGTGCAATAACTAAAGCAGAATTAAAGGCAGCAATCGCATCTGAGTAAGACTGTTTGGCAGCATCAAACTCACTTAGCTGTGCCTGCAAATCACCCAGTCCTAGCAGCGCAGTTGCTTTGTTGTTGAAACATCTGTTATCATCCGGTGCAATAACTAAATTAGCATTAAAGGCAGCGATCGCCTCTGAGTAAGAATGTTTGGCAGCATCAAACTCACTTAGCTGTTTCTGTAAATTACCCAGACTTAGCAGCACAGTCCCTTTGTTGTTGACAGCATTGATTAAATCGGGTGCAATAACTAAAGCAGAATTAAAGGCAGCGATCGCCTCTGAGTAAGAAAGTTTAGCAGCCTCAAACTCACTTAGCTGTGCCTGTAATTCACCGAGTCTTACCGCCGCATTCGCTTTGTTGGTAAGCCATCTACAATCATCCGGTGTAATAAGTAAAGCACAATTATAGGCAGCGATCGCCTCTGAGTAAGAAAGTTTAGCAGCCTCAAACTCACTTAGCTGTGCCTGTAATTCACCCAGACTTCGCAGTGCTATCCCTTTGACCTGGAGCGTAGCGTAATCGTCGGGAGTTAGGATGATTTGGCGATCTAAGGCTGCAACTGCCTCTAAATATTCCTGTTTTGCCTCTGCGTATCTAGCAAAATTAGCATAGTAATTTCCCTCCAATACTGAAATTCTGCCAAGCCAAAAATCGCTTTTAATCCACAACACAGCCCTAACTTCCAACAGCGACTCGCATTCCCCATAACGACTCAGCCGCACCGCTTCATCAAATACCTCTACCCATTCCTCCACACCCTGCTCCCAATCCAAGCGATTAGCATGATAAATCGCCTCAGTCACATCCCCCACTTCCCGATAATAGCCCTCTAAAACTCCATGAGCCCTGCGAGTTTTCTCATTATCCCTATCCGCATCCAAGCGCCGCAATAAATCGTGAATCCGATACCAATTATCCCCCCTCTTTTCCGATTTCCACACAAACGAAAAACTCGTCAAAATCTCAAAATTTGCACTGCTAGCCTGGAAGTGACAACCTGCTCCCAATCTCATGTACAAATCCTCGTCAAAAGCGCGGCAAGCACTCAGCGAATGCACCGCCGATCGCACTTCGCGATCCACATACATCAACAAACGATCCGTTAACTCCGCCGTCTTATTTTCCAACTTCGGAATCCGCGCAAAATCCGACGACAGCAACTCAATCCCCCTGCGCCTTTCAGCCAACACCACATCCGCACACAAACCCAAATAAAACGGATGTACCTGCAAATTCTCCCAACAATCATCGGGATTAACACTGGCATATTTAATCACAGCATCCGCCAAATCAGGCTTGTCAATCTCCACTTTATGCAAATAATCCTTAGCATCAGCCGGAGACAAATGCCAAACCAATTGTGCATCGATATAATGTTCAGGAATTGGAAACCTCGACGCAGTGGGCCACCGCAATTGTGCGACTGGGGAATCACGCCCCGCCACAGCAACCACAATCCCCAATTTGTAATCCAATGCCCTCAACAACCGCCGAAACCACTCATCTTGATACCAAAAAGTTGCGCCTTGAGAATTGCGTTTTTCATCCCAAAATTTCTCGTGAGTATCGAACAGCATCACCAGGCGATCGGGTTTGTGTTTCCCAGCCATTGCCGCATTCAAATCAGCCGCAAACAATTTCGGCAAACAGTCGATTAACTCAATATCAATATCTTTACGGCGAATTTCATCGGCTTGTTCATCGCTGACACCCAAGCGCGTTTGAATTAATTTCATCGTGTGCTTAATGCCGCCGAATTTATCAATCAATTTCAGCCCCGCCGCCACTTGCGACACCACGGGAAATCCGGCAAAGGTTTCCACTACAGGTGTCAAAAAGTCAATCAAATCATTGGGAAAAAGTTGGTTGAGAGTTGCGTCAGACTCGCCTTTGTTCAGCAAATACCAAAAGCAAGCAAAATCATAATTAGGAAATTTAAATTTGTATTTCTTGGCTGACTCTGCCAGATTGCGCCGCAGCATCAGCAAACCGTAAAATCTATCTTGGGGTTTATCTTCCTTAATCGGTATCAAGCCGAAGTCGTGCCGCACTACGGGGATGGGAGTGTAGGTTTTGGGTTGTGCGTAGCGGACAAAATCGGCAACTTCGGCGGCTTTTGCTTCTGGGATTTCCCGCAATTCTTGCCAAACTTCGGGGGGGAATTTTTTGCAGCAGTGAAACTGCAAGTGTTTTAGCAGCAAGGACTTGCCGTTTCCTCCATCGCCGAAAAAATACAAAATTTGTTCGCGGGGCTGGTCTTCGTTTAAATAAAAGGCAAATCGGCGCGTAAATTCGTATCTGTCGGTGAAAAGTTGCAGTTTGCGATCGTCTGCGATCGATTGGCTTTCAAAGTCTTCGTCGTCAATGGGCATATTTGTTGGGGTTTGGTGGTGGTTTATGGATTAATCTGCTAATGTCATTGCGAACCCTTAGTGCGATCGCTAATCTTGTAGGGTGCGTTAATGAAATGTAACGCACCTTATTGTTGTTTGGACGTATACAATATTTAGACTTGCTTGTCTGTCGATTATAATGTCTAAGGACGTAGCGGTTTAAAGAGGAATCACAATTATGGCAGTCCGTCAGCCTCGCTATAGTAAAGAAGAATTCGCTCAACGTGGCGATCTCATCTATCAAACCCAAATACGTCCACAAGTTGAAGCAGGTAATCACGGAAAGATTGTGGCGATCGACCTCGAATCAGGAGACTTTGAAGTTGATGCGCGTGAAATAGCTGCTTGCGATCGCCTTGAAACTCGCCACCCAGACGCTCAAATCTGGATTGTGCGTATTGGCTCTCGACACGTTCGTCGATTTGGTGGACGAACCAAGAGATTAGTATGATCGCAGGAGTCGTTAATGGTGATTTTGAAGCAATTATCACGCTTTCGATATCTGATTCTGAGGGTAAAGTTTACAATCAAGAGGCAATTATCGATACGGGTTTTAATGGTTGGCTTTCATTACCACCAGACCTAATTGCTCGATTAAATCTGAAATGGAAAAGACGAGGACGAGCTATTCTTGGTGATGGTAGCGAATGCGTTTTTAATGTCTATGAAGCAGTTTTGGTTTGGGATGGAGATTATATAACTATCCCAATCGATGAAGCTGATTCAGAACCTCTTGTTGGAATGTCATTGATGGAAGGCTTTCAACTTATGGTTCAAGTTTTTGAAGGAGGGCACGTTGAAATATGCAAAGTAAAGACAGTCTAACAATGCGTTGGAGCCGACCTCTAAAGTGCGATCTTGCTAGAAAGCAAAGTTTGAGATCATAGATAAAGGAGTAGGGTGCGTCAGACGGCAAAACCTAATTGTTTTGCATACACCAATTCTGACGCACCTTATGCCAGTTGCAAAAAGTAATCCTACAAATTAAGTGTTGTTTGTTTTGCGAGTCCTGTTTTCCCGGTGCGTCGCTATGAAATTCTCGATCGCATCCAGGGATTTTTCGCGAGGCGACGCACCGTACGACTCATTTTTATGAGAAAGGCTATAGTTGCCGAATTGCCTTTGGGTGAGGTTATCTTAGACAAGACACAAGCGCAATCACAGTTATGGCATCTCCAAACAATCAAAATTCGGCGGATTCATCTCTGAAACAGTCTCTAGAGGCTGGGTTAGCGGCTTTGAAACAAAAAGATTACCAAAGCGCGATCGCCCTTTTAGAATCCGTCAGCCAAACCGCAGCAAATCAACCGCCCGGAATCCGCGCCCAAATGGGGTTAGTGGCGGCGTACAAAGCAACCGGAAATCTCCAAAGCGCGATCGCCCTGTGCACATCCCTCACCAAAATCCCCAACACCCAAATCAAAACCTGGGCCGATCGCACTTTAACCGAATTAACCCCACCTCGCCCCCCAAAACCCCCGGAAACTCCCCCAAAAACAGGCTTTGTCGCCTTCAATTCAGCAACGGAATCAGCGAAAAAAATGGTTAAGGGCGATGGCTTACGCCCCGCTACGCTACGACCAACCGCAGACCAAAAAACCGGATTTTCACCCTTAGAGCCGACTGCCACGCCAGGAAACACCAAATCGCCACATATTTCACCGCCACCTCCACCCCCCAAACCGGCAATATCCACAGAAACCACACCCGATACAGAAACTAGCGACGAAAATAGTCCCGGTTCCCCAACAGATACTTACCAACTAACTTGGCGCGAAGCAGCGCGCACCGCGAAAAACCCGCGTCCCCTCAAACCGCTGAAGTTGCTGGAGTTTCGGATCGAAGCTTTTGCAAGTGCGATCGCCCTATTTTTCCTAGCCCGATTTGTCCTACAATTCCTGCTGACAAACACTAATTCTCTATTAGTTCAGCTTTTCATATTTACTAGATTGCCAATTTTCCAGCCGATTCAGCTTTTTTACCGCGATCCAACTCCCTTCCTCCAGTTTGTTTTCGGATTGCTTTTGGCCTCCTCTCCCTGGCTGACAGACGCGCTGCTGAAACTATTTTGCGGCATCGAAACCCTGCGCGGATCAGTTTTATCCAAACACAGCAAGGAAGCTAGCCGCGTACTGCGAAGTTTTTGTACCAAGCAAAATATGCCGGTACCGGTGCTGAAACTATTACCAGTAAATGTTCCTGTGGCTTTCAGTTACGGCTGTTTGCCCCGTTTTGCTCGGATTGCTGTCAGTCAAGGGCTGTTAGATCAATTGACGGATGATGAAATTGCTACTATTTTCGCGCGGGAATTAGCCCATATTTCTCACTGGGATTTTGCGCCGATGTCGCTGGCGATGTTGGTGATTCAGATTCCTTACCTTATATATTGGCAGACTGCTTACTGGGGCGAGCGGTTGTGTGATTTAATGACGATCGACTTTTTGCGTTCTGCTGTCAGATTTATAACCGCTGCAATTTCTGCTATTAGTTACGGGATTTATAAGTTGTTGCGCTGGCCGATGTTGTGGTTGTCGCGCCGTAGAGTGTATTTTAGCGATCGAACTTCAGCAGAAATTACCGGCAATCCCAACGGTTTGACGCGGGCTATCGCTAAAATTGCGATCGGCATTGCTGCTAATATCGAACAGCAAAAACAAACAAGCTTTTTCCTCGAAAGTTTCGATTTATTGTTACCCGTCGGCGTCGCACAAGCTGTAACCCTTGGTGGTGCTGCATTACGCGCGCCACTAGCACAAATTTTGCTGTGGGATGTCACCAATCCTCACCGCACTTGGTTGACAATTAACAGCGCGCATCCTTTGGTGGGAGAGCGTTTCAAGCTATTGGAACTCTACGCTCAATTCTGGAAACTGGAGACTGAGTTGGATTTGGCGAGTCTGTCGCCGGAACAACCCAAGAAAGCAAAATTGTCTCTTAAATCAATACTCGAATTTAAAGACTCAACACTATTTTTACAGGGTGCGCCGTTTTTTGGGATTCCGATGGGTTTGGGGATTGTCGGGCTGCTGTGGATGGTTGGCTGGCTGTTTTCCAAGACGAGTATTTGGCAACTGGATTGGCTTTTGGGCGATCGATCGATCTTTTGGGGCTGTTTGCCGATCGGATTTTGTCTCGGTACTTTGATCCGGATTAACTATTTTTTCCCCGACATTACGCCACAAGAAACCACTTCACCGAGTTTACCGGAGATTTTGTCAAATCCTGAGACTTGGCCCGTCGATGCTCAACCTGTGCAGCTTTCCGGGCAACTTTTGGGTAGGGCTGGTATTGAGAATTGGCTGGGACAAGATTTGATCTTGCAAACGGCGACGGGTTTGGTGAGGTTGCACTATGTTTCGAGGATTGGCCCGATCGGTTCTTTATACCCATTTTTGATCAAACAGACGACTCGCCCGATCGATTTGATCGGAAAACCCGTTGTGGCGACTGGTTGGCTGCGCCGAGGTGCTACTGTGGCGATCGACCTGGAAACTCTTCGCAGTCAAGAAGGGAAAGTCAGTGATAGCGGACATCCGATTTGGTCTGCGATTTTGGCTTTTGCTGCTGCTGTTTGGGGCGCATACATCATTATCCAGGGCGGAAGATGAGAGGGGGAGATGGGGAGATGGGGAGATGGGGAGATGGGGAGATGGGGAGATGGGGAGATGGGGAGAGGGGGAGAGGGGGAGATGGGGAGAGGGGGAGATGGGGAGAGGGGGAGATGGGGAGAGGGGGAGATGGGGAGATGGGGAGATGGGGAGATGGGGAGATGGGGAGATGGGGAGAGGGGGAGATGGGGAGAGGGGGAGAGGGGGAGATGGGGAGAGAATTTGATGAGTTTTGAGGCGAAATTGAAATAGACAATTTCAATCCAGTACAGCTTGGTTGTCAAATTGTGGCACGAGTCGCGCACAACGCCCAACCGCAGATGAGTATTGAGTTAAAGGGCGGATGGGTGTTCGGCCTGCACCCTATGGATATTCACGCGCAGCGCGCATCCTTCTTCCCTCTTGCTTCTGACAACTGACAACTGACAACTGACAACTGACTACTGACTACTGACTACTGACTACTGACTAAAGCCTTTGTAAAGAAAAGTTGCTTTTTTGCCAACACTCTGTTACATTTATTTACATGAATCGGATTGAACCAAATAGCGCGATAACTTCAGTTGGCTAAAATCCATAAGGCATTGCGTAAAAATTGTCAACCTCCCAACACAGCAAGTTCAGCCAGCCGCTTGTCGGCTGTTTTTTTTAGACAGCCAATTTAGCTCTGCCGGATGAACTCAAAAAAGTGATTCAGATGCGCTTTTCGTTCAATTTGCCATGAAATATTCCTAAATAACTAGCTCTGTTACCAAGCCTGTGATACCTTTAAACAATGGTCGGACACAACCAGGCCCGATTTAAGGGATACTGGGTAAGTGAGTAGTCCTCAACACTAGGAGCGAGATTAGGGTGAGGTAAGATTACTGGCTGAAAAAATGTTAGCGATTTTATCCCTCACTGTATTAGACTGAATACTGGCATTCCAATCGCTTGCAATTGACATCCTTGGACATAAATTTCTACACGGCGCTGGCTATAAACATTCTGAATCAAAACCGGAAGCAAGTAATACAGAACAGCCAATAGCCTAAACATTTGAGTGATGACTAAAAGTTTACACAACAACCTGAGATTTAAAAGCTCTCTGCATTATTGGCGGTTAAGTTCCGGCCTGATCAGAGTAAATCATCTTTTTGTTCTAAAAGGTGGGGGGAGCTGTCAAGGTTGGTGGGAGGAATGTGCAAATTCTGTGGTTATGCGGTGTTTCCCTGCGGTCAATATTGATTTGACTTCAGGTAACTTTGTTCGATCAAATTAATTAAAATCCAAGTCTGGAGGAATTTTTCATGTCTATTCGCCTTTATGTTGGTAATTTACCAAAAGAACTCGATCGCCTAGAATTGCAAGAAGTTTTTGCACCAGAAGGTGAATCTGTTACCACAAAGGTAATTACAGACCGCAAAACTGGTAAATGCAGAGGCTTCGGTTTTGTGACGGTGCTCACTGACGAACAAGCCGACGAAGTTATTGAGAAGTACAACGGCTTGATGTTCAAGGAAAACCCGCTGAAAATAGAAAAGGCACTGCCCCGCTCTAAGGGTAAATCTGAGAAGGGCGAAGACGATCAGCAACAGTCATCATCGCCTGCTTCACCGCAGTTGGTGTCGGCGTCAGCATCGACATCGCCGTCTGTGCCAGCACCTGTGCCGCAACAGCAGCGCTCGGCTCCCCCTACCCAAGGTGGAGGCGGTTCTAGTAAAAGCAATCGTCGTCGGGGTGACAACAACAAGTCTCGCCGCAATCAGTCAACAACAACGGTGTCGAGTGGTGATTCGGGCTCGGTACAGCCAGATCCACGCTGGGCGAGTGCTTTGGAAGAACTCAAGCAAAAATTGGAAGCTCAGACTGCTAGCTAGTCGAAAATGGCTGCTAATTGCTGCTGTCTTTCGACTGCGGTTGACTGAGTTTATTTGGAAGTGCGATCGAGAATCGGTCAAAAAGCCTAATTCTCGATCGCACTATTTTATTGCAAAAAACCTCTAATATCTAGAAATTTCGTAGGGTGTGTCGCCATGTTTAATCTCTAGCATTCAATCTCAAATCTCATGGCGACGCACCTTTTGCGATTGAGAGATTGAGGCATTAATTGGTCAATACTTCATCTTTCTCTCGATCCGCTATAAATCATGTTTATTCTGCGCCAGAGAATTCAATCGTCTCAATGAAGTCAAAAATCTTGTTCATAAGGCCCTCAACCTCCGACTCAAGAGAACCCAATTCGTCCTTGTTCTCATAAATTCGCTGACAACTTACCATGTAGCAAAAATCGTCAACGATAAAAGCCATAAATCCCCGATAAGCATCCATCCGAGTAACTTGGTCGTCGTTTTTTGTCACACTGAGAGTAGCACCCGCAGGCAAATCGACCACTGCAAAATAAGCTTCTTCATCTTCTAAATATTCAGTGTAGAGTAACTTAGAATCAGCAAATTTAGCGAGAATTTGGCTATCAATAAAATTGTTAAGAAACGAAGTAAGATAAGCCCATTCGCCCGCTGACTCAATCAATTTTTCCACTTCGCCAGAAATCGGGAAATAATCAATTTTCAGCAAAACACCAAAATCGTCAGAAAATTCAACACCGCCTGCTGAATCGTCAATTTTACCGCCTCGTTGCTTGTCAACTGGAATCGAGACGGCAAAATTGCCTTGAGCAGATAGGTACAACGGCTCCTCTACATCGAAATCAGGCTCTTCCAATTCTAGTTCTACTGATGAGTATGCAGCAATCACATCCTCGATAATTTCGTTAGCTTCCTCATCGTCTACACCTAATACTTCTTGAAATTTTTTGAGAAAATCCCGGTGCTTCTTGGACACTGTATCATCTACGATAAACATGGCTGCGGTGATAGCAAAAGTATCCAACACCAACTCATTTGGCAGTGATTCAGAAGCCGTGTTAAATAATCCTCCCAAACCATCTTCGGCGATAATATTCGCCAAATTTTGAAACATTGCTGACATATCATCTTCCGAGAATTCAGCAAATATTTCTGAATCCCAAAGTATGCTTTCCAAGATATCTGCGTCTGCGTCAGGGGCGTTGGCTTCGGCTGCGACAAGCGCTACCGCCGCGACGGATTCCTCTAAATTCAATTTGATTGAGGATTTATCTTTGGAATTGAATATTTTAGTAAAGTTGCTCATAGTTTTTGCTTGGATAAAGAATTTAGTTTGACGTTTTTCCTGGAGCATCTCATTTTTGCAAAAAACATTTTTTGACAATTTGCTATTAAAATTAGATGCGGGCTAGCTGATTACCAAGGACTACCAATTAGTGTAAATCCGGCCCAAAATTTGGGATGAGATAAATCAGAATTTGCTACTTGTCCGGCTTGAGTCAGATCGATCGCCCTTTGAGTTCCCACCAACTTACCATCTTTAATGACTACCTGTTTGCGAATCATCGCCAGTTGAGCTTGTCTGAGAGCTTCAGCTTTAATGGGAGCCGATCGCAAATTAGCATAAAACTCAGTCATCAGCCCCAAAGTCGCGAAATCATTAACTTTCCACAAACTCGCCAAAGCCGATTTTACACCGCTGCGGACTGCGAGTCCAGCAAAACCCATTTCTGCGGTACTGTCGCCGATCGCAGTTTCGCACGCACTGAGCACCAATAACTGTACTTGTCTGCGATCGTACCACTTCGCCAACCGAAATTCATCCAGCGCCAAAGAGCGCTTCCAGAGGTCAATCTCAGCCTCCTTGCGTCCGTTTTGATTGAGCGGAAAGCTGGCGTGAGTAGCTAGGTGAACAATGTCAAACGCCTGTTTTTGTTGCCGCTGTTTGGTGAGATTTTCCAGGGTAAAATCTTGATTGAGAAAAAAGCGGCCGGGCCACAAAGCCAATTCGGGAGCATTTTGGTTGTTGCGTATCGTACCTGCGATCGCCGATAATTCGATCGGTACAGCAGGTAAAGGATCTTTATCGAGAAATTCAGAAGCACCCATTGCTAAAACTTGGGCATTTTTCAAGCTTTGATAATTAGTGCTAGTCAAGCTGACACTAGGAATTGAACCAAGGCTGTACTTTTCTACTAAAAAGTGTTCGCCATCGTAGAAAGCTGCTATGGGCAATTGTCGCAAACCTGCATCGAAGGAAAAAACTAGCGTATCTATATTTAATGCTGCTAACTCTTTAGAAATTGGCTCAACAAATAAATCATACAGTTTCTTCGCAGTTGGCAAATATTGGTCTTCAAGATTATCTAGGTTTGAGATTGTGCGTTGAAAATTATTTACAAGTTGATTCAAATGTACCCGATTGACTTCAATTCTTTTCACAATTGGAGGGCCTTCGGGAACTACTAATATTAGCGATAACGATTCGAGACTGGCGAAGGCATAAACAATTACGGCTTGCTTTCCGGTTTCTGTTTTAATTGTTTTCAGAGTTTCTCTGATGTATTCAACATTTACTTTTTTGTTGGCAAAATCTTCTTCAAAATAGTTTTCATAGTCTTGTTCAAAGAGTTTGTCGATTAGGGCAATAGCATCATCAGGATTGCCTTGATCTAAAGCTTGTTCAACGCTAAATCTGCTAATTTCTAAGGGAAAGAGATTGGGAATATTTGCGAGTGGGGGAGTTTCGGCTGCGGGAGTTGGTGCTGGAGTTGGAATTGGTGCGGGTGCTGGAGTTGGTGCGGATGTGGGAATTGGTGCGGGTGCTGGAGTTGGAATTGGTGCGGGAGTTGCAATTGGTGCGGGTGCTGGAGTTGGTGGCGGAGTGGTTTCGGGAATGTTTACCGAGGAATCAGGCTCGATCGCCTCAACGGGCGGCTCAATAGTAGGCGCAGGATTAGGTGTTAAGACTATCCATCCATCTGGTTCTGTTGTAGCAGAAGAACCAAGTTCTGGCGGTTTTTCTGGTGGCTTTTCAGGAGGCGTTATTAAAGTAATCTCTGCTGCTTTTTGAAGAGCAGGTGGTGTGAGAGAGAAATTGTTTTGGGGATTATTAAATGCCCAATTAAAAGTTTTGCTTCCGGTTTCAGGATTGAGAGTGATGGTGGTTTTTGCTCCTAATAAATCGCCAATTAACAAAGCTAAATCTTGTTGCGGATTTGGCGCTTGGGCGGGTGCTATTGCGGCTGTGGGAATGGGTGCGGGAATGGGAGAAAAAGAGGGTGCAATTACAGGTGAAATTGCTGCTAAGGGCGGGTTGTAAGGCGATTGTAGGAGTGCGGTTGTTGGATTTGTCGCGATCGCACTTGGAGGAGCGATCGAGCTTGGAAGGGCGATCGGGGCGGTGAGTTGGGCGATCGATGGAATTGTGGGTGCAGCGGGTATGCGATCGCTGGCGCTTGGTATTGTTGGGGCTGACGGCTGTGTGCGGGTTGTGCGGGGCGGAAGTGTGAAGAAATTGGTGTTTAGCAGTTCTTGGATAGCGGAAAAATCGATCGGCGGGAGTTCGGGTGTTGGGGATGGAGATGGGGTTGGGGCGATCGGGCGATCGGGTATTGGGGATGGGATTTCGGGTGTTGAGATGGGAGTAGGGGCGGCGTTTTGGGTTGTTGGGGATGGCGTTGGGGCGGCGGATAAACCCTGTGGTGGCTGGCGTCTGGGTGTCGATAAAAGTACAGGCGATGCAGTAGTTGTTGACGACGGACTCCCAATGGCGATAACCCCAAGCGCAGAAGTTGCAGGTGCAGGCGCAGTTGCAGGTTCAGGTGCTGGAGTGGTTGCAGGCGTTGGATTAGTTGGAGTGGTTACAGGCGTTGGAGTGGTTGCAGGCGTTGGAGTGGTTGCAGACGTTGGAGTGGTTGCAGACGTTGGAGTGGTTGCAGGGGTTGGAGTAGTTGCAGGCGTTGGAGTAGTTGCAGGCGCAGGCGCAGGCACAGGAGTGGTTGCTGGAGTAGTTGCAGGTGCTGGAGTAGTTGCAGGAGTCGCCGAAGGAGTCGGTGCAGATGCAGGAGTCGCCGAAGGAGTCGGTGCAGGTGCAGATGTAGGAGTCGGTGCAGATGCAGATGCAGGAGTCGCCGAAGGAGTCGGTGCAGGTGCAGATGCAGGAGTCGCCGAAGGAGTCGGTGCAGGTGCAGATGTAGGAGTCGCCGAAGGAGTCGGTGCAGGTGCAGATGCAGGAGTCGCCGAAGGAGTCGGTGTTGGTGATGGCTCAGGATTTGGCACAGATCGAACTTCAATCTTTTCTGTATCCTGTTTGTGTGTATAACGATAGCTATTGCCCGACGAAATTTTTGACTCAGCCGTGCTATTTCCCCTAGTAATAGCACCAAAAGTTCCGTTAGTTGTTGAATCGCCAACAATAAAAGGCGTCAGTCCATTACCGCCGTGACGCAGCAAAATTGGACCGCCTTTATCCCCTACACCTCCAGCAGAGGAAATGCTAGCAGGAACGCCATTTCTATCTGAAAAAGAGTTTACCGCCCGAAAAAACTTTTCAGTCCAAACATAGATATTTCCACCATTATCACTACCAAGGCTCTGACTGTCAATTTGATTGACAGTAATATTGCCACCAGCCTTCAAAGCGATATTGCCACCATTATTAGAGGAACTTGAATTCAGATTACCTGTTTGAATTTCTCCTTTATCGCTGGTGAGTGTAATTCCCGCTGGCGAGGTAATATTTTGGGCAGTAATGTTATTTGTGGCGCGCACACTTAGAGCCACAGGAGTTGCAGGAATATCATCTTGAATATTGACACTGTTGAGAGGAGTCACGCTGCCGACAGGATCGAAAAACCGAACAATTCCCGCCTCCGGCTTGACAGTCAGATTGTACGGCCCGTCAACTGTAGACTTAAAAGTAATGTCACCAGTCCCTTTAATGCTGACCAACGTATCCCCTGTCAGAGAAATCGCACCATTGAAGTTAATATCATTGTTTTTGGTAGCGATATTCCCATTATTAATAGTTATACTATTTTTGGCATCAAAAGTCAGTGCACCACCATTACCGCTGCCAGTAGCAATAGCATTGACAACGCTTGTGGCTATGCTACCAGTAGGGCTAGTTAGAGTAATATTGCCGCCATTGCCATTAGCAGAAGGAGCGGCTAATGCACCTTTGCTAGTATCAATATTGCCGCTGCTGCTAGTGATAGTAATGCTACCGCTGTTTGCATTGACACCAGTTACAAGGAGGGCGATATCGGATGTAATAATATTGCTGGCAGCTTTGATAGTGATACTGCCGCCGCTATTGCCGCCTAGAGAGTTGAGAATTCCAGCAGTAGTATTAACCATACCTCCACTTTCCAAAACAATATTTCCACCATTTAATGTTCCCTGTGCATTAACAGCACTGGTGATAATGTTGCCACCAGATTGAAATGTAATTGTGCCTCCATTTCCATTCACGCTTTTCGATAAAACTTGTTGGGCAGTAGAATCAATTGCTCCACCGCAGGTAAAATTAATATTGCCACCATTGCCAATAGATGCACTTGTGACAAGCCCAGTAGTAATATTGCCCGCTGCTGCATCTAGGGTGATATTCCCCCCGTTACCACTAAAATTAGATGTCTGTAATACTCCTGTTTTGGTTTGAATATTTCCTGTACGACTAAGCAAGTTAATATTGCTAACCTGGGGATTTGCAGTTTTTGAAACAACAATGATGTTGCCAACTAAAATGTCTTTAGCAGCGTCAAATCTAATATTGCCAGCCGAGGCATTTTCACCCATATAAGCTATAGAATTTAATCCGCCTGTTGTGGTGTTGATAGTACCATTGCGGCTAGTGAAGATAACGTCTCCAGCTCGTCCATTACCGGAGTCTACACGAGTATAGACATCACTTGTAAGAATATTTTTATCGGCGGTAAAAATAATATTGCCAGAATTACCACCCCTAAAATTCAAAGATCTAATATCAGAACTCCTAGTATCGATCGAACCTGTCTTACTCGTAAATTCGATTCTTGCCCCTGTTCCAGTATTTGAATAGATAACAGCAGATACGAAAGAATTAAGCATAACAATATCCTGAGCAGCAGTCAGAGTAATATTTCCGACAATGTTTGTGCCGCTAGTGTTAAGATAAAGACTATTCTCAATAGAGCCTGCTTGACTGGTAAGCGTAATATTCCCACCATTTTCCCCACCTGCACCGGCTATAATGCCAATTATCTTGATGTTACCAGCAGCCTGGATTTGAACCTCTCCGCCATTACCAATACTCGCGCTAGATTTTAGCTCCCCAGCATTAATATTACCCTGTTGGCTGGTGATGGTGATACTTCCCCCGCTTTTAGCGTCAGCAGATATGGAATTGACCGAAATGTCACCAGTTGCTTCAAGGGTAACATTGCCTCCCAACGCTAAGACCGACGGTACCGACGAGCCGATTGTAGATAGTGTGCCGGCTGTGATATTTCCACCCAGCGCTTGCAAGGTGATTGACCCTCCTTCTGTTTGGATAGTATCATTGGTATCAACAAATGTGATTCCGCCACCCGTTGAAGAGATTTTCAGACTACCAGAAGTCAAAGGTAAAGCAACTAAATCAGCTTTACCAGATACCACACCAGTGATATTGCTGATAGTGATACTTCCTGTTGCTTCTAAAACAATATTGGCATTAGCACCTAGGGCATTAATTTGCCCCCAACTAACAGTATTAGCACCAATATTCCCGTCACCAGCCAATATTTTGCTGTCTGGAAGCAGGCTAGGAGTATCGAGAGTTCCACTACCAGCTACGCTATCAACAATTGTCAAGGTAGTTGGATCTAATAACAATGTGCCAAAACTTCCATTCAAGGCAGAGATATCTACTAAACCTCGGAAAATTAGGTTTTCTTTCCCCGACACTTCAACAAAGCCACCGTTACCAGAATTACTGCCGCCGCGAGCACTAATGTTTCCATAGAAGCCTGTCAGCCCATCAGCCCAAATAATCACCCTGCCACCATCACCATTTCTGATAGAATCAGCATTAATTGTCGAGTCATTACTCACAAATGTACGCAAGGCATTTGGCACTGTACCTTGACCTTTATAATCACCGCCAACGCGCACACTGCCACCGCCATTAATGCCGGAAGCGTTGATATTGGCATTAATTAAACCCACGCGCGAACCCAACAAGTTGAAAGTTCCTCCACTATCGCCAGAAACATCAACAGAACCAGATACAATTGCCGTCCCTGTGTCGGTTGGTACGATTCCCCCTGCACCACTCAACTGTACAGTTCCATCATTGTTGACTGTTACTCCCGTTGCATTAGTCTCACCTTTCCCTGTCAGTAATTGAGCAATTGATAAGGTGGAAGATTGATAATTAGCAACTGGCAATGAAGCATCAGTAATAGGTTTAATTTCTAAATTTAATAAGTTTCCGGCTTGACTAATTCTAACTAAACTTTGACCCGGAACCGCCGCAATAGTAATATTGCCTCCCGGTGCAGCAAGTTGTCCCGCACTCAAAACCGTGCCGCCCAACAAACTTAAATTTTGTCCCTGCTTCACAGCCAAACTGCCAAGATTAATAATTCCTCCCGGCTGTAGATTTGTAAAAGCAAAAGTATTCGGACTTCCGACTAACTCTGTATAATTATTCGTACCAACCGCACTAAACCAATTGTTACCGAAACCGATTCCTGTTGCAGTAGTCGCCGTGAAAGAACCGGGAATATTCAAACTAGAATTTGCACCAAAAACAATCCCCGCCGGATTCATTAAAAATAAATTAGCATTACCGCCCGTAACTTGAATTATGCCGTTTATCAGTGAAGCATCGCCGCCGACAACTCGCCCTAAAATATTGCGGATATTGGGATTTGAGATAAAATTGGCAGTTTGTCCTTGAGTTAAACCAAATTGCTGGAAACTGTGAAACAAATTAGTGCCATCGCCGGATTGTTGGCCGCCTTGGATATTGAATTGATTGCCATTCGGGGTGATTTGAGTATTTGTGCCGTCAGCAGCGGGAGTAATTTGGGCGGTGGCTGTTTGGGATGGCGTGAAAAGTCCGATTTCCCAAGTTGCTAAGCTGGTAAAGGAGAGGAATGTGAGGATAAATATATTTTTTGTATCGGCTAATTTCATAATTTTTGTTAGTAGATGATAAATTTATTAACAATAAATACATAATATCACAATCCTGTAGGGGCGGGTTCACCGAAATATTTGACACGCAGCGATGAATTTTATAAACCCGCCCCCACCCCCACCGAAGAATTAATAATTAATTCAATTTAATCCATCGGTGGGGATGTTTTTTGGGGTGATTGGTGGGGTGGGGGCGGGTTTATTCAGATTATTGGTGGGGTGGGGGCGGGTTTATTCAGATTGTTTATGGGCAACAAAATCAACGGTGAACCCCCCCTACAAATTCTGGTGATCGCAAATTCAGTAATACTATTGCCTATCTTTCCTCCTTTGGGCATCTTGCAATTGCTTCCCTATTTTTTCCACCATTGGTAAGTCTTTTAAAGTTTGATATCCCTCTTTTGCTAACTTCAAATACTGTATCGCTTCGGGATAATTCCGCATGGATGAATAAACTTGTGCTAAACCGTAACGCGCATCGGTTAGCTCTTCGATATCGTCTGGTTTAGCTTTATCGATCGCCCTTTTATAGTATATTTCAGCCTGCGGCATTAGTTGCGATCGCCCTTGATACATTTCTCCCAACTTCCGGTAAATTGGCGCTGTCTCAACTCCCGCTGCTGGTAAGCTTTCCAGGATTTCTATTGCTTCGGCAATCAAGTTTGCGCTACGATAAACCTGTGCGATCGCCAATTTCTGACTCGCTGCATTTTGTACCTGTTGCTCGATCGCCCCCACAGCCTCCTTAACCCTCTCAACCTCCTTCTCATCCAACAAACTAAACTCTGAATCTCCCTCTGACAGCGGACTTTCCGAAGAAACCCCCGTATTCGTCTCCACAATCAATCGGTACTTAACACCCGGTTTCAGCACCGGTTCCCCCGGATACACCGCCTCAGTACCCTTAACCGTCATTTCCCAATTTAACTTCGCATTTTTTTCGAGGATGCTCAACTTATAGCTAGTCGCACCCGCAACCGGATTCCAGCGCAAAGTTGGCTTATTTCCCAGCAATTGCGTCCGTCTCGGACTGATTATATAAGGAATTGGCGCGTTATTCCAAGCAATTTTATCATCACCGCGATCGGGACATCTAATTAAGTTTTTATTGCAGTCAGACTTCGACTTGTCGCTAACCAACAAACAGCTATTTAATTGATTTTCGCCCGATTTAATTGACTTAATTCCTAAATCTGCACATTGAATCGTAATTTGTCCATTTTGTGCAGTTTGCAGTTTGTCGCCCGGATAAATCGGTGTACCGGCTGTCGGGCGAATATTTCTGCCATCTTGACGTTGTAGCTGCACTTCCCCGCTAATATTCAGGATTTGTCCGTTGGGTATTCTTGTCGTTGCTGCGATTGCTGAGGAAATTATTAGATTGTTAGCGGATATTTTGGATAAATTGGTGTCACTTCCGAAGTGGGGATGAGGCAAAATATCGATCGCAATTAACGTAAATGCGATCGCGCTTGCACCCATAATAACAGTCGTCCGTTTTTTCATTTAGTTTTTCCTGTTTTTGGTAAACGTTCCTTTGCCATTTGGATACATTCATCTTGTGCTGGTATCCTGGAATTGGCAGATTTCAGTGTTTCTTCCCAATGTGTCAGTGCTTCTTGTGGTTTTCCTTTAGCTTCCAGTACCTGCGCTAAAAGGCAATGAGCTTCTGGAGTCTTATTGCTGAGAGATATTGCTTGTCTTAAATCTGGTTCCGCTGAATCGTATCGCTTTTGGTTCAAGCGCACCCAGCCGCGATTCTTGAAACAAGCTGATTTGACTCCATCCTGTTTAGCATTTTGAAAGCAAAGTGCGATCGCCTTTAAAGCGTCTTCAGGTTTATTTTCCCGCAGAAACGATTTAGATATTTGAGCGTGAGCTTCAGGAATTCCCAGCCAGACTGCACTTTGCATTGATTCTCGCTCGCATTTGCGATCGCTTAAGTCTTTGCAAAGTTCGGATAAGTTATAGTAAGGCTCGCCGTTAGTAGGATTGATTAATACAGCTAGATTGTATGAAGCTTTCGCGATTAAAAATTGATTACTACGGTGGTTTTCCATCCCAAATGTATTGATCGCAGATGCCAGATTCTGCCCGATCAATGGATAGCCGATCGCCAAACCAGCTAAACTGATACTGGTACGCTGCATAAATTTAGTGGAAATGGTAAATTGCTGGTGGTTTGGGTGGCGATTGGCAGTTACAGCGTCTGTTGTAGGTACGACAGGGCGATCGGCTTCCGGCTGCGGTAAAACAAACTCCTCAAACGTCGGATGCTGACACAGCATAGGAATCCCGCTTGCACCCGGAAATTGAGAATCCCATTTCTGCAAGTCATTCTTAGCTTTTCGCACAGCTAAAAATAAAAGCTCTCCCGCAGCCAAATATGTGAATAAAGACTTCACAAAATCTTGAGCAACTACATCAGGTAGCGGCGCGCGCATCACAATTATCGACGGTAAATCTAAACCCTCAGCCACGATATCCGTCGCAATTCCCAAGCTTGAACAAGAGTTGAAAATCAGCAACTGCAAGCCCTTGCTAATCGCTTTTTTTAAACCTGCTTTTAAATCTTCTACTTTAATACTATTGTTATCAGGATTTTGATTGATATACAGCACTCCGTTAGTAGCATTATTGTCGCTGTTGCTATGTCCAGCAAAAAAGAAAACTTGCCAGCCTTTATCATCAAAAAGCTCATCATGCAATTTTTCAGGAGTTGGCTCTTTGAGAAAATTTAATTCGCAAAGCTCGCCCAAACTTTTTTGTATAATTATTTGATCTTTTTCAATATCAATTCCCTTACTATTCCCAGCAATACATAAAATTCTCCCTTGAGAAGGTTGAGCTATGTCTGCTGTGGTTTTCTGTTGATTTTTCTTGCCATATTCTGACGAAGTGGGAATTATTTCGCAGTTGGCGTAATCTTCGCGAAATGCCCACACATCCCAAGGTAACTCCCAAATTTCAGGCTTGTCTATTTCTAAAAATATTTTAAAAGATTCAGATACATTGCCGATGTGCGTTCTGAGTTTTGACTCAATTTTTCTACAAAATTCGTCAGACTCCAGCCACTTTTTCATTTGCTCCCGCAAGTTCCTATATACGGCTTCAGGTTTATCCTCAGAAATGTTTGTAACACCCGTGGATTTTACCTTGATCCGAGGATCATTGCTCCGAGGTTTAAGAGCATTACATATCATTTTCCATTTGTCATGCAGTAGCGCAATTTCCGGCGCAGGTGGCAAGCTTCCTGAAATTTTAATTAAGGTTTTTTCCGATTCTTTGAGTTCCGCTGTGATGTGAGCAAAACCGTTTCCCAAAGTCCCAGAACCCAAAACCAATATAATACTCTTACTCATAAATTGGAGGCGAGTGTAGTGATTTTCAAAATCATACCACAAAATTTTCTGTTATGCTCAAATCATCTATTGCTACTCGGATGCTAAAGCTCTCTTCGGGTTCTACCTCAAAATCTTTCAGCAAAATACACAAATCTTGAACCGTTGATTCACTTTTGTGTAAAATTTTTCCAGTATCGGATATTAACGAGAGTTTAGTATGGGGTGGGAGGTAGCGTTGTCCGATCGCCGGATGCAACTGGACATGAACTCTGACAGTGCGATCGCTCTGTTGGGCGATCGCCACCAACAAAGCCACAGTTGTCCTACCCAAGTGCATTCCCAAATCAATCAATCTAGCCCTCGCAACATCCGCTTCGGGAAATCTCTGCTGGAGGCTGGCTTGTCCCCCTGATAATGATAAATTTTGTCTCGAATTTCCACCACTTCGGAATGCAAAATTTGGATGCTGATCAGGAAAAATTGTTTCTTCTAAATTTTGCTTACCTTGGTCAAATTTCTGCCAACCTGTTTCAACAATATTCTTAAACCAATTACCCAATTTTGACGGAATTGGATTTTCGATTTCACGGGGCGAATCCTCCAGTGGTTCAGGGTCAAATATTGCCTCAAAAGGTTGCCAATCAGGATTAAATACATTCATCAACCACTGATTTAGGTCAACTTTAGCGTCAAACAAACGTTCTAGATTTACTAAAAAATCGTCAAGAGAATGTAATTCGTTCAATACTAATTCGCCCGTTTCCGCAGTCGGAGAAAAACCAAGCAATTTCGCTGCTTTTTCATTTTCATCAATGGCTACGGCAATATAACCGATACGATCAGCCCTAGCTTCCACGGGAACTGGGCAATTTACAGGAGAATTTGCTGACAAATTGTCATTAGCTGTTGCTTGATTTTGATGCAGATTTCTAACGGGACGGCATTCAATTTTACCCAATCCTTTGATATACAAATCTGCCGCATCTGTAAACAAGCGCATTGCGGGATTCCAGCTATCGCACTCAGTCAAATCAGTTTCAATATTCAAGATTTGCAGGTAATCGTGAACTGCCAGCACTGCCAAAGTATTGAAATAAACTTGCTCTTGTCTTTGCGGGTGGCGCTGTTGGGCGGCAAATTGTCGAGCAAGTTGTAGTGAACTTTGAGTGATTGGCATGGGCAAAGGTTCGAGATTTGAAAGGTTTTCATAGTTCATTGTTCCGGCACTCCTGGTATGTTGAAAGTTTGATATCCTTGATTTTCGGAAAAATTTTGCAGCAGATGGCGACAGTCATTGTTGAGCAATTGATATAAGGTGGAAGGGGCGCACCCAAACTCTTTGGCAATCTCTTGAATAGTTTGACCATACAAACACTTGCGCTGCAATAAAACTTGGCAATTTATCTGCGGCTTTCCTCTGACGTGTCTGTTTTTTAATTCGTCATTGGGATCGGTTTCTATCCATTCTAAAAGTTCGTCTAAATAGAAACTGACATCTGGATTGGCTTTCAGATTTTCATTGTATTTGATATCCTCTCGGTTTGATAATTCCTCTAAAGAGGCTATTGGATTTTGTATGTGTCTTGCCCTTTCTTGTTGTTGCTTCAGATGACAATCTAACAGCCGCTTTTTGAGATAGGGATTTAACCAGGTGGTAATCTGACTTATTTCGGGATTGTAAGCTTGTTTTACTGTGGTAGCTTCACATAAATTGCCAGAAAGATAGATCCATGTCTTGTGCAATGCCTCTTCGTAGTGAGGTGTGTTTTCTTTCCAGAGTTTGCCGGATTTGATAATCTCTCGAATCAGTTTATTCAAGAAACGACTTCGCCGGAGACTACCCACGGGATGCTTACAAGCTTCGATGACGAGTTCGAGGATTTGCTGCTGGGCGGAATCTCGATCGCAATTTCCAGATTTTCCTGAGCCCCCAGCAGCATCAGAATCGTCGGATAACTGGTCTTCCCCCTCGGAGGGGTGGGATTGATCATTCATAGTTAAGTGCGGCCGCAACTTTGTTCCTACACTTATTTATCAGGTTGAGTTAGGATTTTTTTTGCGAAATTTCCAAGTTTTTTTTGTGACTGTGCTTGAAACCTTTGCTGTGCGGTCGATGTGGCTGTTTTTTTTGTAGGTAAAGTTTTGTAAATAGGTCGATCGCCCATCAAGCCAGTGCTCGTGCATCAAAGAACTATGCGGTTGAAATAGCTGACCATCAGCCTCTCCATCACCTTTATCTGTTCCCAAATTTTGGCAAATTTCTGCTGTCGCCGATGCCATCGCCCTGAAAGTTGTCGCACAATCGGGTTAATTCGTTCTAGCCTCTGGGTGTTATCTTTGCCGATTTGACGGTGAATTTCTGAAGTTAGATCGTTTCCGGTGGCACCGGAAATAATATAACTCCTCTACTATAAAAATTTTCGTTGTTTTGCGACGAATGACCACATTGCGTCGGCAATCACTTCTTCTGTTTCTATCTGTATGACTTCAAAGATTGTGAATCATCAGTGCTTTTGACCAAAGCACAGGGGATTTAAGCCCCCACCTTTAGGTGGATTGTTTTTAAGCTGGGGCTTAAATCCCCAGCCTAAAAACTTCGCTGTCAACTGTCAACTGTCAACTGTTAAGCTTCACCTTGAAGAATCGAGACCTTATCTGAACCTGATGCAATACGGTTCACTTAACATATTTATGCCCCGGAGATCCCCCTAAATCCCCCTTAAGAAGGGGGACTTTGAGGTCATTCTTGTCCCCCCCTTCTTAAGGGGGGCTAGGGGGGATCGTCTTAAGTAAACCGTATTGGAACTTGACGGGGTTCTCAGCAAATATTTTTGTTAAAAAACGCGGTTTCTGAGCACTCAAAAAAACTCTGTTGATTTGGTTGTCAGTCCATAAAGTTTCTAAACATCGCGTTCTGTTCGCACCCATTTGGTTTGCCGCTTCAGGATAAAACCCAGATATAAAGGAATTTTCCAAAGGATGTAAAAAGGTACGGATAAAAGAGTTGCACCGGAAATATCGGCACGCCCAAATTTTGCCCAAGCGCTGACAATTGAAACTAAAATTAGCAGTCCTTGTACTGCTAACAAGATAGCAGGAATCGGGGATGTTCCGATGATTGCTGCTAGTATGGAGGCGGCAAAAGCGGCTAGCCAGATAGCGACTAAAAGCGATAGGGGAGGGATGGACAAGTCAAGGGCGATCGCCATTAAGTCAAAACGTTGTTGCTCGACGGAGGCTGTCGCTAGCCGGGGAGTCTGAGTTAGTAAGGTTTGCAAGTGTCCGTGTTCCCATCTGGTTCTTTGAGTTTTAGCTACTTGCTGTTGCTGCGGCAAACACCCTGTGACTTTGGCTTCGGGGCAGAATACGGTTGGATGTCCGGCGATCGCCAAATCCAAACTCATTTGCATATCTTCAACGATATTGCTACTGGCTAAAGGAACATCTCGAATGATTAACCAGGGAAAAGCCATCCCCGTACCTGTTAGCAATGAGGGGAATCCTAACTGTTTTAATCCGCTGGGCCGGACTAAGTTTTTCACTAGAAATGCTAAGGCAGAAATGGAATCTTTTGGGGTAGGATTGGGCGGCTGTTCCATTAAATATGTGGCTTGGACTGGCCTTTGTTCGGCGATCGCAACGCGGGCTAATTTCTCGATCACGTCTGGCCCACAGATGCAGTCGGCGTCAACCATGATCACTACTTCTGGGGGGTCTGAGGCGATCGCAGTCAAGCCGAAATCCAGTGCGTATCCCTTCCCCTTGCGTTCTGTGTCGTGGCGCTCGATCGCACTTGCACCACAGTTACGGGCGATTTCTGCCGTATCATCCGTGCAGTTGTCAGCAATCACTAACAGGCGGTCTTGAGGTGTTAGCTGCGGCAATATGGTGGAGATGGTGGCACCAATTCCTGCTGCTTCGTTGTAGGCGGGAATTAACACCGCCACTTTGGGGCGCGGTTCTTGAGTTTCGGCTGTGGGGCGGAGGCTGGACAAAAAAGCTGCACTGCATTCTAGGAATAGAACTGCAACGGGAATTAGCAGGATTAGGGCGATCGTCAAAAGTACAATATCAATAAATAGGAACGCTAGCTGATTAATTTGCACAATTCTAGTACCTTAATTTTATTTTATTTGCTGCGGTCATTGAGTTGATTTAATCAAATTGCACCTTTGTCAACTCAAGGAGTAACGCTATCTAAACTATCATATAATGTCGATTATGACAAATATTAAGTAGATCAATTTAATCTCAAAATACTTGAGAAACCCGGTATCTCAAAGATACCGGGTTTCGAGGTGTTCTGCTGTTAATTAATAAAAAACAACGAAGCAATCTCTACAACTTTTTAAGCTAAGCTGCTTCGCGGACAGGAACAGGTTCATATTTTTTTTGGGTGAACTGTGCGGGGAGTACAAATTCTCTGAGATATCTCGACATCGATCGCAAATATCCCACTTCTCCTTGAATAGAATCCAGTGTAGAAAGACTCTCAACTAAGTCATCAAATTCATCAGCAGTAACTCCAGCACTGTTCAAGATTTCTTGGTTAAGCCGCCCGTACATTCCTTGCAGAAGGAGTTCGATAATCTCCCTGTAGTCAGAAATTTCTGTTCCGTAACCTTGCAATTTCTTGGGATTGATGCCCCACTGCAAAATCTTCAACAAATCTTGAGGGGAACTCCACGCAAAAGAGGAAGCAATCACTTCTTTTTCCGCTGCGACTAAAGCGTGCTTGATTTGCACTTCCGGGAAATCTGGATCGCTGATTAAGCTTTCCAGGTTCGACACTTGTTTATCTAACACGCGCAAAGAAAAAGGAGCTAATTCTACAGTCACCATGTCGCCAGCATCGTCAACAATTCTAAAAGGATCTTCCAGAACATTAATTAGGAGGTGAATATCTGTCGGTTTGTTCCAGTCAAACTGTCCGAGGAAAAACGGTTCTTCGTAGCCCGGTAAAAGTCCTTGAAAATAAATCGGCAGATTGTTTCCTGACTCAAGAATTTTATAAAGAGCGACTTCCAGGGTTTCTGTCGGCCATCCGAGATTGGAAACGGCGACAAATTTCAGTTTTCCGGGAACGGAAACAATCAGCGCATTCAGTAATAAATGTACGGCTTCGATCAGATTTTGAGCGGTTACATAGCGGTGGGGAGCGTGAACGTTGACTGTTTTACTTTGCTCTACTTTTTTGGACATTTGCTCGCAGAACAAGCTATTTTCCAACATATGAGTAAAGCGAACCATCCCGTAAGTTACATCTCCTACTTGAGCTGCTTTGGCAAATTGCCATTCGGCAAACTTTTTGGAGGCTGCGTAAACTTCGGTTGTAAAATATCGAGATGTTTTGCCTGTGGAAGAGAAGATGCAGTGTTCTGCGCCGTATTCTTCGCAGAGTTGGATGACGTGTTGGCATCCTAATAGGCTGGTTGTCACTGTTTCTCGGATTTGGATTTCAGCTAGTCCTGGTTGGCGTTGGGCTGCTAGGTGAAAAACAATGTCTGGTTTTTCTATGTCAAATATGTGTTTCAGCGCCTCGAAGTTGCGAATGTCGGCGGCATAGAAAGTTACTGCACCTTCTTTGTTAAAGTGCGGGAGAGTTTCTTCGGGGTTTTGACATCGGGCTTTGTCTACGGAAATGATTTTAGTTGCGCCTAATTCGAGGAGTTTTTCGATTAAGAAACCGCCGACGCATCCTTCTCCCCCGGTTACGAGAATGGTTTTTCCTTTGATTTTGCTGCTGACTGCGGAGGCGTAGAGGTGAACGGTGCGATCGCGCACGTCGCTAAAAGGTTCGCTTTCTAGTTGTCCGTCGGCTTGATAGGCGGCGATTAGCTTTGCGGTGAGACTTTGTAAGACTGCTAGGATTTCAGGATCTTGCGGTTCCGGGGAACCTGGGGGAACTAGCTGCTGGATGCGATCGATTATTTCAGCTTTGCTGGCACCTTTAAACATTTCTGAGAGGTTAAATGCACTCATGACGTTCTTTGCTCCTGTAAATTCTAGAAATACCGTTGCTGATTCAAAGTTTTTAAACAGATTTTCAAGGGACAGAATCTTTAAAAGTCTGCTGGATTTTAGGATGTTTTTAGACTGAAAGCGACTTAATTGGAAAGGCAGGCAATCGGTTCTCCTAGTAAATTACTTGTATTAAGCCTACTTGTAGTTTTATTAAGCGCTTTTTTAACCTGCTTACTTTTGCGATCGGCTAAGTCGGAACGCGATCGGTCAAAAATTGATCACTACAACTATAAACTTAAGTTGCTGGCTGTTGGCAATACTCAGGACTAATCTTTACTATTTCTTTGCAATTCCCTGCGATTTTTCACGCAATTTTAAAGTTAATGTAAAGTAGGCGGCGTTAAAAAAGCTTAAAAATATACTTGAAATTGATTTTCTAGCCTTTGACTACTTAAATACAGTGTTTTTTTTGATACTAAATATAGTTAATTTAAGTAAGTATAGGCACAACAGCGCCAAATATTTCGGTCGGCCCAAAAGATTGCGGCGTTGCTGATTTACGGTATGAAAGGCTAAATATGCCCGTCATAGGAACCAGTATTCACAAAGCGTTTGGATTTTCCACTTATTTTTTTCATACCATGATTAAGCAACACCAAGATTGCTACCCGATCGCAGGGGTAGTGCTGCTGTGCCTACCCCTGTATGTGTGTTGCTACCGGGCGCGAACGCTGCGCTCTTTTTTGCTGCCTTCAAACTCGCGAGCCGAGGCAGGATCGTAGCCTCCTGTCCGCAAACGACGGTCTAAATCGCTGGCTTCGGGAGAAGTTTTAGCCGCTTCTTCGATGGTCACTCTGCCTTCAAGCACTAATTTGTAAAGCCCCTGGTTGATAATCTGCATTCCTTCGTAGGTGTCAGTTTCCATCAACCGGAAAGCTTCATCATCAGCACCTTTCATCAAGTATTCCTGCATAGCTGGCGTATTCACTAAAATATCGTGAACTGCGACGCGGCGGTTGTCAACAGTTGGCAGCAAAAGTTGGGCAACTACCGCTACTAAAGAATCGCAAATTTGAATCCGCATCGCCTGTTGTTCTTCGGGCGGGTAGAGGTTCAACAATCGGTTGATAGCGTTAATGGCGCTGCGAGTGTGGAGGGTTCCAATTACTAAGTGACCTGTTTGAGCTGCTTGCAGGGCTGTATTGATGGTAACGCGATCGCGCATTTCTCCGATCAGGATTACATCGGGGTCTTCCCGCAAAACTGCCCGCAAAGCCTGTTGAAACTCGTGGGTATGCAAGCCGACTTCCCGCTGGCTAACTAAGCATTTTTTGGAAGGGTGAATAAATTCGATCGGGTCTTCAATTGTAACTACGTGCTTCTGTTCCATCTGGTTGAGATGGTCGATCATCGCAGCTACTGTTGTTGATTTTCCCGAACCGGTAGGCCCTGTAACTAATATTAATCCCTGCGATCGCAAAATGATATTTTTGAGAGCTTCTGGCAACCTCAAGGAATCGATAGTCGGTATTTCCAAACTGATCAACCGCAATACTATGGCACCACCGCTGAGGGAATCAAAACAATTGACACGACAGCGCACGAAGCCTGGGTAAAAAATTGCTGCATCTAATTCTTTGGTATTAGTAAACTGTGTTCGTTGTTCGGGGCTGAGAATTTCAGCTAAGTAGTGTTCAAAAATTTCTGGTGTTACTTTCGGGTGGCTGGTTGCTATTTGCATCACGCCCCGAATCCGAAATCTAGGTACTTGGCCGACTCGAACATGAATGTCGGAAGCACCTGCGCTATGGGCATCTCTGACCATTTGTTCGATCGTACTGACGGGAGTCTCAACAGGACGCTGCTGGGCCGAGGGGGGGGCACTCGGTGGGGGTGCAGGATGGGCGGGTGTTACACCCAAGGGCGGCGGAGGCGGCGGTGTGCGGCGGGCTTGAGCGTCTGGTCGAACGGGTGTAGGATTGTTTAATGGGTTCATTTTTTGGTCTCCAGTCAGTCTATTTTAGATTTTAGATTTTAGATTTTAGATTTACTCCACAGATTAATCTGGGAGCAGGAACTCTTAGTCTAAAATTTGGGGATCGACCGTGATTGAGTGTACATGGCACGGTATCCGTTTTTGGGCGGGGTCAATGTAGATTTATTGCGAAAAAATGCCCGATTTCTAATCTAATCGCTCGCTTGCTAATTCGGTGCTAAATGGTGAAAATATTTTACAATTAGGCTTGGTGGGCGATCGAGCAATTAACAGTTTTAACTTGTATGAACATCATTCAAAAAATTGCCGACTGGCTCGAAAATCGCGCTGTTACTCCCGCCTACGCGGGTTGGCTGCTATCGGGAATGACGGTTTTCTTTTTTGGTTCTGCTACTAATACAATGGCTGGGTGGCTGTACGCACTAAGCGGTGGGAGTTTGGCGTTGTTGGTAGTAGCGGCGGTTTTGCCGGCAAAATCGCTTCGTTCCTTGGAAGTCCGCCGTCGCCCGATCGAACCAGTGAGTGCGGGGGATAAAATTACGATCGAACTAGAAATCGAAAATCGCGATCGCCAACCTAAAACTTTGTTGCAAGTAGTAGACATATTGCCGTTTGTATTGGGAAAAGAGGTCGTCCGCCCGATCGAAGTCATAGAGCCTAACAGTACATACAGGGATACATACTATCTAGAAATCCGGCAGCGCGGTATCTATCGCTGGCAAGAGGTGCACTTGAGAACGGCTGCGCCTTTAGGGTTGTTTTGGTGCCGCCGCAGCCGTCCGGCGAAAGCGGTAGCGGTTGTCTACCCGCTGGTTTTGCCGTTGAGCACTTGTCCTTTGATCGATCGCATCGGTCAAGAAGACAGCCCGCAATTGTACAATCGCAGTCGATCGCAAACTGCTACCGAAGGCCTCACCCGCAACCTCAGACCTTACCGCCACGGAGACCCCACCCGCCTGATTCACTGGCGCACCAGCGCCCGCTACGGAGAACTGCGGGTGAGAGAGTTAGAAGTTGCCGCCGGCGGTCAAGAAATTATTATTGCTCTCGACAGCGGTGCCATGTGGGAAGCAAAGGAATTTGAACGAGCCGTGACAGTAGCAGCTTCTCTTTACTTCTATGCTAGCAAGCGCCTGTTAAACGTCAAACTTTGGACTGCCGGAACCGGACTCGTATCGGGGAACCGGGTAGTTTTGGAAACTTTAGCCGCGGTTAATGCTGGGGAAGAGGCGATCAAGAATCGATCGAAACTGTCGATAATTTGGCTGACTCAAAACGCTGCCAGTTTAAGCACTCTTTCCCAAGGCAGCCGCTGGGTACTGTGGCCGAGCGCCACTGCTGAAACAGACGAAAAAATATTAGTAAAACACGATTTACCAGGCTTAGAAATTCGCTCCGACCGACCGTTAGAACTTCAGTTACAAGCAAGCGTCTCCTAGACTTTTAAACGCTACGATCGTTAAGAATGAAGATCGGAGCCGCTTTACTCAGAATGGGAGCCTTTTTATAGTTTTGTGTACAGAAATATGAAAGACGAATTTGATGACAAAGAGAGAAATTTTTCTTCCGGCGATCGCTCAAACTTTATTTTTGGGCGAACAGAACTATATTTATTGCTGCTGTTGTTCGTGGGTGGCATTACGATAGACTACTGGTTTAGGCATCACCCACAACAGCTTTGGCGATCGCCCACCGAGCAGCCTGCGGGTCTCAATCCACCATCCCCCAAACCGCTGCTTTAACCGGAGGATCGTCAACGTCTGCACTTTTCCCAAAGGCAAAATGATACGCATCGGAAAACTTATCTGGAGTCGCTTTTCCCATCAACTGTTGCGTCCCAAGCGATTGGCGATTTTTGAAGCCTGCCTGATTGGGCTAGTGTCAGGACTGGCTGCGCTATTGTTGGCACAAGGAGTAGGTTGGCTCGGCGGCTGGCGGCAGCAGGCAACGCATTTAATCCCGGCCTATATTGCGCTGCCCTTGATCGGGGCCCTAGGCGGATTCTTGTCTGGATTCATAGTCGATCGCCTGGCTCCGGCCGCCAGCGGGAGCGGCATGAGCGAAGTCAAGGCGGTACTCGCCAACGTTCCGATGCCTTTGAATTTACGAATTGCCCTAGTGAAGTTGGTCAGCGCCACCCTCATACTCGCTGCCGGCATACCCCTCGGACGAGAAGGCCCGACAGTACAGATTGGGGCAGCGTTAGCGAGTCAACTGAGTCGATGGTTTCCAACTTCACCGGATCATCGCCGTCAGATCCTCGCAGCCGGAGCCGGAGCGGGACTTGCAGCCGCGTTTAACGCGCCGATCGCAGGTGTTTTATTTGTAGTCGAAGAACTGTTGCAAGACGTGTCTGGAATCACCTTGGGAACCGCGATCCTAGCTTCGTTCATCGGGTCAGTTGTCGCTCGGATCAGTGGTTCGCACAATCTCGATTTAGACCTGCATCTTGTTGTCTTTAATACCAGCTTTTCTGCTGCTGAGATTCCCTTTTACCTGCTGCTAGGAATCCTAGCAGGCGGACTTGGCGTGCTGTTCAATCGCTCAATCCTGACAAGTTTGACGTTGTACCGCCGCTTTTTCCATGTCAGCTTACCCTGGCGCATCGGATTTGCTGGGCTGATTACGGGAATTGCACTCGCTGCCTTACCAGATATATTTCGAGACAATGCCGGACTCAAAGAACTGCTATTAACCGGAAATGCAGACTGGCAACTCGTGGCGATCGTCTTTTGCATCCACTTTTTTCTGATCGTCGTCACCTACGGTTCTGGCGCACCGGGCGGGTTGCTGATTCCCAGTATGGTACTCGGTGCAGCGTTAGGATACCTCGTAGGAGTCGCAGAACACCAAGTTTTGGGTTTAAGTCTGGCAACCACTTATGCGCGGGTGGGGATGGCGGCATTTTTCTGTGCGGTTGCTCGCACTCCGATTACTGCGGTAATCCTGGTGTTTGAGATGACGACTGACTTTAATTTAGTGTTGCCATTGATGATCGTATCTGTAACTTCTTATCTGATTGCAGAATTGCTTGATGAGGGTTCGCTTTACGATCGCTTGCTAGCCTTTAAAGGCATTCACCTGACGAAAGAAACGAGCGCTCAAGATCCTTGGACAGATCTAACTGCATTGAATGTGATGCAGCCGAAAGTAGAAACGCTTTCTAGTCTAATTCGGCTGGAAGAAGCGTTACAGGCTTTTTCTCAGTCTACCCACCGCACGTTTCCGGTGGTAGAAAGCGGCAAGCTTGTCGGCATTGTAACTCAAAAGGATATTGCCAACTTTTCTGCACGAGGATTGAATGGTGAGAATCTTGTCAGCGAGCTGATGACACCAGAGCCTGTTCGCATTAACCCAGAAGATACGCTTGCCTATGTGCTGCATTTGCTCGATCGACACAATCTCCATAGCTTACCAGTCGTAGAAGGACGGCGATTGGTCGGTATTATTACCCGCAGCGATATTATTCGCGTTGAAGCAGCCTATCTCAACAACGAAAATCTCGCTCAACCAAAGGTAGAACGAGCTCGGATCGTTCACCAAACCAAATCGCCAGAAACGGGACAAGGGCGCATCCTCGTGCCGTTGAGCAATCCAAAAACATCCCTGACGCTGTTAGAAATGGCAGTGGCAATTGCCCGCGATCGCAACTATGAAATTGAATGTTTGCAGGTGATTGTTGTGTCAAGACATGAGGCGCTTGCAGAAACTCCAGTAAAAACGGCGGAGTGTCAAAAGCTACTAAAGCAGGCAACCCGTCTGTGTCAAGCGTGGCAAGTTCCGATCCATACCCAGATTCTAGTGGCGCATGATTTGTCAAGTGCCATTCTCGAAACGATTGAAGAGCGACATATCGATCTCGTCTTCATGGGGTGGAAAGGCAGCACTAAAACACCGGGGCGGGTTTTTAGTCGAGTTGTCGATACTATGATTCGACAGGCTGTTTGTGAAGTAGTGTTGGTTAAGTTAACCGATCGAGCAATTTTTGAGCGGTGGTTAGTACCAATGGCAGGCGGCCCCAATGCCCAGCAAGCAGTTCGGTTGCTACCTGGATTGATTTCTATGAGCAAAACCGCACAAGTCAGATTATTTCATGTGTACGATGCTTCTGAGGAGCGCCAAGCCGATCGTGCTGACTTTGAACCAACCGAGGAAATCTTGAAAGTTGCCGCTGAGTTTCTCAAGCCCCAAGTGAATGCCTCTATCTTGACGACTTCTGTATGTGCTGATTCTGTGTCGGCGGCAGTATTGAGTTATGCCAAGCAGGATGGAAGCGATGTGATTATTTTGGGTGCGAGTCGAGAGGGATTGTTGCAACAGATGAAACAGGGAAATATTCCAGCCCTGATTTCTCGTCAAAGTAACTGCAATGTGATTTTGGTGAGAGCGTTTTGAAGCATGAAAATGAACCACAAAATATCTCATATCCGGTTGATTAGCCGCAATACGAACCGTTTTTGTTATAGTAATCTAGCGGATACGATAGGAATCGTGGAGCGATCGATTGACATATTTCGCCATTGGTTCGTAGTGCGGACTGAAGTCCGCTTTATAGAAACCGCTTTCGTCGGTTAGGACATAGACTGGAAGTGGTTCTATGTGCTATAGCAGTTCTCACAAACATGAGGTATTGATCGATCCATGAATCCCCCAATCTAAAATCCCCCAATCTAAAATCTAAAATCTAAAATCTAAAATCTAAACCTGTACCTCACCTTTTTGAGAAAGGCTATAATTCAATGACCCTAGTTCCCTGCGGGTAGCAACGGATATTTATCAGCCGGCTGCAAATTGACCCCGAAATAATTTATTATTAATCTAAAATCTCAATAAACATGATAAACTACAGGAGTGTAATCTCTAAACTTGAGCGTCTTACAGGGTCAGGCAATTGCTTGGCAAGTTAAGAGCAGCTTAGATTACTCTGACTCCGGTCACGGACATCACATCTCGTTCACCAAACAGGAGAAAAAATGAGTTTTTGGGATCAATTCAAGCAGAACGTATCAAAAATTAACGATTCTTTGCAAACCAATATTTCCAAATTTAAAAATAATGAGTTTGCTGATGCTTCAATGGCAATATGTGCATTGATTGCTGCTGCTGACGGCACTATCAATTCCGCTGAAAGACAAAAGACGGCGGCTCTAATAGTTTCAAATGAAACACTCAAAATTTTTCCAGCGTTGGAATTGAAGCAAAAATTTGAATTCTATTGTGAGAAGCTATCACAAGACTTCGATTTTGGTAAAATTGAGGCTATCCAAGCCATATCAAAACTCAATAAAAAACTAGACCAAGGTCGTGCTGTCATCCAAATCGGCATTATCATCGGTGGTGCAGATGGTAATTTTGACAGCGATGAAAAGAAGATTGTCAAAGAAGCTTGCCATGCTGTAGGCATTAATCCTGGGGAATTCGACCTTTAAATTCAACTATTTTCTGGTTCATGCCAATCAATTCTTCAAAGCCTTATATTTGCGAATAGCATTGTTCATTGAGTTTATTTGCTCTGCATGAAATGAAGGAGGCATTAAGCTATGAACTGTATGAACAAGTCCATTGTGCATGACATCGGTCGGAAGTGCAGAATGATCGAGTCCTAGTGTATGTCCTATTTCATGGGCAATGGTATTTGCAATTAAGTTAGATTGTTGATTGACATTAAGTCTGGCATTGTCAGAAGCATAGAATACTTGGTCAATGCGAATAATCGCCCGATCTGTCACCATTCCATACTTGAAACTAGCCACGCCGAGATAGTCAACGGGCTGATTATCCGCGAATATATAAACATGGGTAAAGTCTGAACCCCACTCTTTGGGATCGGGGGGCTCAGAGGTCAAAAATACCTTGATGCTTCTAAACGCGCCGTAGAGTTTGGAGAAGGCGTCCATCAACAGGAAAAAGATCGCTTCTCTACTTTCTGGTGCGACATCCATTCCTGATACATCTACCCAAATGCAGCGGCGAAAATCGCTATCCCGATCGCTTAGAAATCCTCCACAGGAAGGGCAAAACTCCCACTGAGGCTGGATAGGGGAACGACAGCCTTGACAGCGGAGTTTCGGGGTTCTAGTTAGGTTTATCCGTTGAGAAAGCGGGAGTTTTAGCTGGCGATTGTGTTTGGTTAAGTCTAGGCGATCGTACAGAGACATTGATTCGGTATCTGATTCCAGCAAGTAAGAAGCATCTAGGTATTGAATGAGTTGTTAAGCATAGGTTTTCACAAGTTCCTGTAACCCATTAACCTTAACACCGTTACCGATCGCCGCCATTTTCCACTCATCATTATGCTTGTAGATTTCTGCCATGAGCATCCCCGTCATGCCTTTGTATTCAGAACCTGATAGGTTATATTTTGCAAGTTCTTGATTATTAGACTGATTAACCAAACGCACAAACGCATTTTGAACTTGTCCGAAGTCTTGCTTGCGCGAAATGCAATCGTAAATGTTAACTGTAAAAACCAGTTTGACAATTTCTGAGGGAATCCGAGATAAATCGACGAGAATTTGCTCGTCATCCCCGTCTCCAGCCCCTGTTAGATTATCACCTAGATGCGTAATAGATCCTGAACGGTGGGAGAGATTGCCAAAATAAATGATATTGGCCATATCCTTCACTTTGTCATTTTTATCTAAACAGATCGCTGAGGCATCCAGGTCATAATCTGGAGCATTGCTAAAAGCCCCAAACAAACCCCCACCTGAGCGTTTTGCCACATCCCACCCTAATCCGCAGATCAGTTTTGTTAGCCCTGGCGCTTCTTTGGAAAGCGAGATGCGCTGTCCTTTCTGTAGGTTAATTCCCATGTGTTTTACCTTTTAGCTATAGCGATCGAGTAATGCTTGCAAACCACCTTTATAACCGGAGCCCACTGCATTGAGACGCCACTCGCCGTCTTTCCGGTAAAGTTCGGCCATGATCAGCGCTGTCTCTATGGAATAATCTTCTACAAGGTCATAGCGAACAGCTTCCTGTTGTGTTTGGGCATTAACGATTCGCACGAAGGAATTTTGCACCTGACCAAAATTTTGATGGCGTTGCTCTGCTTCATGGATGGTGACAGTTACAAGAATTTTTTGGACATCATTAGGAACTTTTTTGAGGTTAATTTTGATAACTTCATCATCCCCCTCGCCTGCCCCGGTGAGATTGTCTCCCATATGCTGTACAGATTTGTCGGGATCTGGACTTGTGAGATTGTTGTAAAAAATGAAGTGGTTGTCAGAAATTAATTTGTCATTAGCACCTAGGAGGAACAATGCTGAGTCTAGGTCAAAGTCAGAGCCCGTGTCTGTAGCTTTAACGTCCCATCCTAGTCCTATGAATACTTCTGAGAGACCGGGTGAAATTTTTTCTAGCGATACCCGTTGTCCTTTTGTCAGAGATACTGCCATGATTCAATCTTCCTCTTTATTTTAGAAGTGGTGAGGGAGGCGCGGACTTAAAAAGTTTTTTAAGTCTTTGCTGAAAAGAAGCGTATAATTTAAAATCTTAAATAATCAGAATATTAGCTCACTGTACAGATGTCAATAGAGATTACAAATGTTAATTATTTTTTGGAGATTTGAGTACAAAGCAATCATTCCCTGCCTCAGATAGTGGTGCTATCTCAGCTTGGGTATTGTGATTGTGTAGTTTGACAAACTCGCCGCTACTTTGCCAAGTTTGTGATCATTACCGGGGGTTGCCACAGGGCAGGCAGCTTGGAAGTCTCGTGTTTCGGCAGATCGACGCCACAATTCGATGGTGTTGCGACTGATTCCAAAAACTTTAGCGGCTTCGATTTTCTTCATGCCATCCAACCCCAGCCCTGGGATGACCTTCTGACCGAGTTCGCCATTTTACGGTTTGGGCATCGGCACAGCGAAGCTGTCGCTCCGCAGGATTTGGGACTATTTCTATGCTATGTCCTAACAGCCTTGGCGGTTGCTATAGTTTGGTTTAAATGCCGATCGAGCCGATCGAACTTATTACCCGATCTAAAAATGTCAATCCCGGTTAATCCGTAGTGTCGGGGAGAGTTTCGACTACATACTCCGGTACATACTCAGCAACATTTTCAGGTCGATTCTCTGGCAATTTTTCTGGCAATTTATAGGGCAAATTTTCCGGTGGATGTTCCCGCCTCACCCGCCGGATCGGGAGATTTGCAATCAATGCTGTAGCCCGCTGATCGCTAGCTAGCGAGAACTCCGACTCGGTAGTATCAATTTCCACATAGCGAGACACCACCTCTAGAATTTCTCGGCGCATCGACTCAACCATTTCGGGGCTGAGCTCTGAGCGATCGTGGGCTAGAACCAGTTTGAGGCGACGTTTTACATCGTCGCGGCTGTTGTCAGGGGGGTGCGGGAAAAGTCTTTCGAAAAGTGTGTACAGCATGGGTAGATCTGGTTTGTCAAGGGTTGGGCATAGAAAAAATCACTGGGGAAAATTTCGGCTACTTTTTGTGATGCAGTGGCTGCTGTTCAAGATCGATCGCCAATATTGCAGCACATCACATAATTTTAATGTTTAAGAACTTGCGGAGTCGAGTAAACAAGTTTTCCCGACGGGGATTGAGATCTAGAAATTCAACTTTTTCGCCTTCTAAGCGGCGGGCAATATTGTCGAAGGCAGTTCCAGCTAAAGAGGCTGTTTCCGACAATACTAATGGTTCGCCTCGGTTGGTGGAAACGATGACGCGCTCGTCGTCGGGAACAACGCCTAACAGCGGAATGGCGAGGATTTCCCGCACGTCTTGCACCGACATCATATCATTTGCCAGCACCATTGCGGGCCGAATCCGGTTGACGATTAGCTGGATTTTCTTGACGTTGTTGGCTTCCAGCAGGCCGATGACTCGATCGGCATCACGAACAGCAGCGATTTCTGGAGTGGTGACAATGATACCTTCTTGCGCCGGGGCGATCGCATTTTGAAAACCCTGTTCAATTCCAGCCGGAGAGTCGATCAAAATATAGTCATACTTTGGTAACAACATCCCCACAAGCTGCTTCATTTGCTGGGCGCTGATGGCATCCTTCATCCGAGTTTGAGCAGCCGGCAACAGCACCAAACGCGGCTGCCGCTTATCTTTCACCAAAGCTTGCTCTAACCGGCACTCTCCGGCGAGAACTTCTAATGCCGTGTAAACAATCCGGTTTTCTAAGCCCAGCAGCAAGTCTAAATTTCTGAGGCCGAAATCGGCATCAATTACGGCAACATTGCGCCCCCGCTTAGCTAAAGCCATGCCGAGATTAGCTGTGGATGTGGTTTTTCCCACTCCGCCTTTCCCTGATGTAACAACAATAATGCGAGCCATAAGCGATTTTAGATTTATTGGTCAGTAGTCATTGGTCAGTAGTCAGTAGTCAGTAGTCAGTAGTCATTGGTCATTAGTCAGTAGTCATTAGTCATTGGTCATTGGCAATTAATCTTATTATTTGTCGTTTGTTGGCAATTATTTTATGAGAATTGGGCCGCAATCTGTTATTCATTGAATCAACTCAACACTCAAAACTCATAACTCTCATTGTTCTACGAATTGTCTCTAAATTTGCACTGAAATTTTAAAATTTCCTTGACTGACTAATTTCGCCAAGACCAAAATTATCAAGCGCCGACTTAAAGAAAAATAGTATTACTAATGACCAATGACCAATGACCAATGACCAATGACTAATGACCAATGACTAATGACTAATGACTGATGACTTATTACTCATTACCGCCGATTAACTGCGATTTGTCAAAATCAGAGGCTCTGCCGATCCGAATCCCCTGAGGCGTCACATAGGCGACTTCCGGGAAAAACTGAGCGGGTGAGGTTTCTGGGCCTCTGGCAACGTACTTAGCAATCCTAATCACCATCGGTTCCATCTGCAAGGCCATAATCACGCTGTTGGTGTTGCCGCCGGCACCAGCGTGCACGACGCCCCGCAAACGGCCCCAAACTAGGATATCGCCTCCGGCGATGACTGAGCCACCGGGATTTACATCTCCCAAAAGTACGATCGTCCCTGGATGACGAATTTCTACGCCCGATCGCACTGTCATCTGCAAATATAAAGGTTCCGCCAGCGATTGCGGTTTTTGGGCAGTGGATTTATTCAGGGAAGAAACCGGAGGCTGCTGTTCTACACAATAGCCGGCAGTAGCTGCGGCAACGGCTGTTTGGCGGCGGCTGGTGTGGACTCGTTTGAGTTGCAGTTCCACTTCAGAGAGGGCATCGGCGATTTCTTGCAGTTGGCGGATATCTAAAAGTCGATCGCTCCCCATCAATTGTACTTCTGCATTTTCCTGCCAAAAGCGTTCTCCAGCATTTAGCCTAACTTTTAGCTGTTGCCAAAGTTCAGTCCAAGTCGATTCCGTACCAGTTGCGGCTTCGTTATTGGTTTCTGGGGGAAGTAGCAACAATAGCTGTCCATCTTCAGTCTTGAGTCTGACTTGCAGCTCTAAGCTGACTTCGGGTGTTGATTGAGGGGCGGCAGCAGCAGCTCCGGCGGTGGCATCGGGTGTCATGGGACAGTTTGATATCGGGTAGAGACAGGTTAACATCAATATTAGCCTGAGTAGTCTTTTGCCTCAGCTTTTGGGGCGAAAAGTCTGGTTTTTTTATTTTTAACCGCAGGTAAGGCAATTATATTTCGTTTGTCACCAAGATTTTTTTTTAATTAACCGCAGAGGGCGCAGAGAACACAGAGAAATAGAATTAAGATCGGAATAAAGTAGGGTGTGTACTCCGCACCAAAGGCGGGATAAGTAGCGCGTCAAACCACTTTTTGTCTAAGTCCTGTAATTATTAATTTTTAACTACTTTATGCAGCAAATAGAACTTTATCGCGGTAGTTTTCTCGGTTTAGCAGTTGGCGACGCTTTGGGAACAACTTTAGAATTCCATCGCCCCGGAACATTTGAGCCTATTAACGATATGGTTGGCGGCGGCCCGTTTCGACTGCAACCGGGAGAGTGGACGGATGATACTTCGATGGCACTTTGTTTAGCTGAAAGTTTGATTGAGAAAAAAGGTTTCGATCCAGTCCATCAGTTAGAAACTTATTTGCGGTGGTGGCGAGACGGACATTTGAGCAGCACTGGTGAATGTTTTGATATTGGAAATACTGTGCAACAAGCACTTTGGAAGTTTGAAGATACAAGAAAACCTTACTGCGGTTTTACCGATGCTCAGACTGCTGGCAATGGTTCGATTATGCGTTTGGCTCCCGTGCCTTTGTTTTATGCTAAAAATCCTTTAGAAGTCATAGAAAAATCTGGAGCAAGTTCTCGCACTACTCACGGTGCTGGTACTTGCGTCGATGCTTGCCGCTATTTTGGTACTTTAGAGAGTCCCACAGAATAAATGATCCTATAATAACCGAAAGATAATTTCAGTGTGTAGCCTATCTTAATTTCTCT